>WGBS01000084.1 GCA_015494165.1 Gammaproteobacteria bacterium
GAAGCGCGGCCGGCCTTCGGGGGCTATCGCTGGGCGGGGGCCTTCTGGATGGCGGCCGCGGGCGTACTGGCGGTGTGGTGGGGCGAGAAGGGGCTCGGGCTCCGTGCGGACGGAGCGGACGCCGCGGGCTGGCTGGCGGCGGCATGGCCGCTGTGGGCGGCGGGCGTGCTCGCCGCCCTCGCCGTGGCGACGGCGCGCGCATGGCCCGTTCGGGCGCGGCTCGCCGTGCTGGCGGCGCTCGCGGTGCTCGCGGCCGAGCTCGCCTTTGGCACGGGGTGGAGGGAGGCCGCGACCGCCATCAAGGGGAGCGAGGGGGTCTTCCTCGTCCGCAAGTTCGCACCGGCCCTGGTGTCCGTCGCCGTCTACGGGCTGTACGCGGCCGGGGCGGCCTTCGCCGGCAGGCGCGCCGACTTCGGCCTCGCGCTCGCGCTCGTGGCCGTGCGTTTCGTCGGCATCTACGTCGATGCGACGGGCAACCTCGCGCTGGCGGGGATCCTCATGGTGACGAGCGGGGCAGCCGTGCTGGCGCTGGCCCGGGGCCTGCGCCGCCGGGCCGCCCCGCAGGGCGGGGCCGGAGGCGGAACGTGACGGCACGCAGGTGGCTGGCCGCGGCCGCGCTCGCCCTGCCGGTCGCGGTGCTGGCGGTCAAGGCGGGGTGGCACGAGCGCGCGCGGCGCGTCGGGGCCCTCGTCGACGTCCCCGTGCGGGGCTACGACCCGCGCCACCTCCTGGCGGGGCAGTATCTCGCCTTCCGGCTCGACTTCGGCCCCGCCGGGCGGTGCCCGGAAGGCGTGCGCGGGGAGGCGCTGATCTGCCTGCGCCCCACGCGGAAGCTCGTGCCCGGCGAGCGCCCGCCGCCCGGATGCGCGCTCCATCTGCGCGGCCGGTGCAGGTACGGCTTCTTCGTGACCGGCCTGGAGCGGCACTTCGTTCCGGAACGGCGCGCCGCCCTGCTGGGGCGGCTCGTGCGGGAGCGGCGCGTGGCCCTGCGGCTGCGCGTGCATCCCGACGGCTCGGCCAGCCCGGTCACGCTGCTGGTCGACGGCGTCCCCTGGAAGGAGTACGTGCGCCGTGCCGAGCCTTCCGCCCCCGCCGGCCGCCGCTGAGCGGGGCGTCTATGCGCGCCGTGCGCGTTCCGGCCCGGGCGACGCGGTGCCGTGCCGGGCCGCGCGGCGGAACACAGCACGACCCTACAGCGTGCGGACACACCTTGAGCGCAGGGGCAGCTGTCCCTTACACTACGGTAAGGATCCCGCTAAAAGGTAAGGGAGAAAAATGAGCGAGGCGAAGCTCACCAGCAAGGGGCAGATCACCATCCCGAAGGCGGTGCGCGAGCGCTTGGGCCTGCGCACCGGCGACCGCGTGGAGTTCGTCGAGGAGGCTCCGGGGGTCTACCGCATCGTCCCCGTGACCCGCGACGTGCGCGCGCTGCGCGGCGTCGTGCCGAGGCCGGCCTGTCCCGTGACGCTGGAGGACATGGAGCGGGCGGTGCGCGAGGGCGCCTCCCGGTCCGCGCGGCGGCGGTGATCGGCCTCGACACCAACGTCCTCGTCCGCTACCTCGCCCAGGACGATGCGCAGCAGGCCCGCCTCGCCACGCGCCTGATGGAGCGCACGCTGAGCGAGGACGAGCCGGGCTACGTGGACCACGTGGTGCTGTGCGAGCTGGGCTGGGTGCTGGAGCGCTGCTACGGCGTCGAGCGCGCGCGCCTCGCCGACATCGTCGAGGGGCTGCTCACCGCGCGGCAGCTCGTGGTCGAGGACGCCGACGCGGTGTGGGCGGCGCTGCGCGCCATGCGCGCGCACGGCGCGGAGCTTGCCGACGCGCTGCTCGCCGCGCGCCACCGCGCGGCCGGCTGCGAGCGCACCGTCACCTTCGACCGCCGCGCCGCGCGCCTGCCCGGCATGAGGCTCCTCGGCGGCCGCTGAGCAAAGGCGAGGCGGGCCCGTGCGGGCCCGCCTCCAGGGCATCGTGTGGGATCGCGCGGGCCCTCAGCCGGGCGTCGGCGGCGGCACGCACTGCAGCCTCAGCGTGACCGGATAGGTCCGCGAGTAGACCGTCATGCTGTCGGCGCACCGGCCGCTGACGTGGACATCCGTCTTGACGATCTTCTTGACGACCGGCGCATTGGATCCCGCGTAGTTCTTCAGCGCCTCCTGGCATGCCTTCTCGAGATCGGCCGCCCTGAACGGCTTCAGCCACAGCGTCTTCGAGTAGCCGCTGGTGTTTCCGTTCGGAGGGCCCTGGAAGACGACGGTCTGTTGCTGGGCCCAGTGGGGCTGGTATCTCAGGTCGGTGAGTGCCACGCCGGCGGAGCAGGACATGCCGACCTTGCCCTTCATCTTGAGGTTGCCGTGGGAGGTGGCGAGCTTCCACTCGATACAGTTCGGCCCGCACGAGACCCATTTCATGGGCACCTTCGCGACCGGCGTCGGGCCGAGCTGGGTGAAGTAGGGGACGCGCGGGACGTGATGGCCCGGCGGCTTGTTGCCGACGGTAGTTCCGAAGACCGGTGCGCCGGTCCCGGCTTTCGGCGACTTGAGCCGCGAGGGCCCCCGGGAGGCGTTTTGCTGGGGCTTCGCGCGCGAGCCGACGACGACGATCTCGCGCGGCTTGCGCTTGCCGGTCTTCTTCGACTTGGCCTCCGAGGCGGGCGGGGCGCCCGCCGAGACGGCACCGGGCTCGGCGGCCTGGGGCGCCGGCGCCTGGAGCGCGCCGAGGGCGAGGGCGGCCGCGAGCGGCGCGGCGCGCAGGGTCCGGGGCGTGCGGTGTGTCGTGTCCATCCTTCGGTCTCCTTCTGTCACGGCCGCGGGCCGGCGGCCGGTGGGTGGGGGCCCCCCCGGGCCCACCGGGGCCCGGGGGGACGGGTGCCCGCTCAGCCCTGCGGGGCGACGATGCGGGCCGGGACGGCATTGCGCGGCCGCTGCTGGTGGCTCGCCGGGTCGTGGGGGCTGGCGGGCCGGCGCAGGGTGCCGCCCGGGTTCGGGCGCTTGGGCGCCTGCTGGAGCGCGCCCGGTCTCGGCACCTTGCGGCACTCGTCGCGCCAGGCGACCTTGTTGCCCTTGCGCTTGCCTGCCGGCACCGCGCCGGCCTTGGGCGTGGCCGAGACGATCTCGAGGCGGTACCAGCCGGTGCGCGGGCCGGACTTGCCGGCGCCGATCGCGTAGGTCTTCGAGATCGGCCGCTTCGGCGTGTGCTGCCAGGGGGCGAGGGTGTAGGTGCCGGCCTGGATGAAGGCCTGCTGGCGCAGCCCCGAGCGCTCGCCGCGGTCGGTCACGTAGCGGTAGCTGATCTTGCCGGGGTAGGCCACCTTCACGCGCCCCTCGACGACGAAGCGCGCGGGGCAGCGGTCGCGGTAGGTGGCCGGCTTGACGGTGGTCTCGGCCTTCTGGACGAAGGGGACGATCTGCGCCTTCTTCGGCAGGGGCATGCGCGGCGGCGGCAGCGTATAGCTCACCGTGGCGACGAACCGGTCGTTCTCGTACTTCAGGCCGGTGATCTCCCAGCTCGTCGGCTTGGCCTTCTCCTTCTGCAGGATGGCCTGCTCGACGACGGGCGCGAGGCGCTGGCGGGTGCGCCGGGCGACCGCCCTGCGCGCACCCGAGCTCGCGAGCGCCTCGGCCGTCCACTTCGGCAGCCCCGGCACGTAGACGGAGTTAAAGCTCACGGTGATCGCGCCGCAGATCGCAGAGACGTTGCAGAACTTGTTCGAGAAGAAGACACCGCCCTTCAGCGTGTCGGCCTCGATGTCGCCCGCGGGCGCGAGCCCTCCGTCGTAGGCCACGGGCCGGAAGTGGAGGTCGAAGCGCGGCAGCCCGCCCGCGCGGCGGATGTGGCCGTCGCGATCGACGATACCGGCGCACTCCTTCCAGTCGCCGTCGATCTTGCGGCGGATGCAGCGGCCCTTGATCTCCTCGCCCTCCTTCTCGAGCCGGATCCGCAGGCGCAGGCGCTGGTTGTCCTTCCAGTCCACGCTCATGCTGTCGGCGTGGATCTCGTCCAGGTAGAAGAACCACTTGCGCAGCGCCGTGCCGACGTTGAGCTCAAACTGAAGATGAGGAAGCGAGAGCGGCACCGTCTCGGTCCCGATCCGCAGGTGGCTCTGCTGCTGGAGCCAGGAGTTGCCCTGCTTGGGCCCGAAGTTGTCGAGCTTGAGCGCGGCCTGGCCGAAGGCGTCGGCGAAGGCCTGGCGCAGGGTCTCGCGCGGGATGAGGACGGTCGTCGTCTCCGCCGCGTCGGGCGCGGCTGCCGCGACGCCCGCGGCCAGCACCGCGGCGCGCACGGCGCCGCGAACGGGATTGCGCTCTCGTTCCATGGGTGAGCCCTCCTCCGGTTGCGGGGCGGCCGGACGCCGGACCGCCCGGTCGGTCTCCGTGACCCGGCGCGGCCGGCGGCTCGGGCTCCCCGTGGCAACGGACGGCGCGGGCCGGTAGCTGCGCGGAGTCAGTTTTCTGGAAGCATAGTCGCCCGGCGTGCCCCCGTGGTTCAGTGCCGCGACGCAACGCGGGCGCGCCGGGGGTGCGCGGGCCCGCGGGGCGGGGCTCTGGCATAGTGTCGGGCCATGGACGGCTGGCCGGGAGGTGGCGGCGGCTGGGGGCCGGCGGACGCGGTGTTGCTCGGGCTCGGCGTGGCCGCCGCGGGCGCGCTCCTGCACCCGCGCCTGCGGGGCCTGCCGGCCTGGCGCGCCACGGTCACGCCGCTCGCCTCCATCATCGGCAGCGGCTTCCTGGTCATCGCTCCGCTGCTCGCCGCCATCGCCGGGCCCTGGGCGCCGGCGGCGATGCTGGTCCTGGTCCTGTTCGCCTACGCCATCGGGGCGGTGATCCGCTTCAACATCCGCCACGTCGAGCCGCTGGTGGAGGCGCGCCGCGCGCCCGCGGTGCTCCTGCGGGTCGAGGACCTGGGCGACGTCGCGCTCGGGCTCGCCTACGTGGTCTCCGTCGCCTTCTACGTGCGCCTGCTCGGCTCCTTCGCGCTCGCGCCCCTCGATCCCGCGCCGGCGTGGGCGGAGCGGTCGCTCACCACCGCGGTGCTCGCCGCCATCGGCGCGACGGGGCTGCTGCGCGGCCTGCGCGGGCTCGAGTGGCTGGAGCTGTGGGCGGTCTCGCTCAAGCTGGCGGTGATCGCCGCGCTCCTGGCGGGCCTCGCGTGGCACGACGCCCGCGCCGCCCTGGCCCTGCCGGCGGCACCGGCCACGGACCCCGTGCACCTCGCGCGCACGCTCGCCGGCGCGCTGCTGGTCACCCAGGGCTTCGAGACCTCGCGCTACCTGGGCGGGGCCTACGACGCGGCGACGCGCGTGCGCACCATGCGCCGCGCCCAGCTCATCGCGGGCGCCATCTACGTCGTCTTCGTCGCGCTCGCCACGCCGCTCACCGCGGGCCTCGACACCACGGACGAGACGGCGGTCATCGCCGTCGCGGCGCGGGTCGCCCCGGTGCTGCCCGCCATGCTGGTGCTGGCGGCGCTCATGAGCCAGTTCAGCGCGGCCGTCGCGGACACGCTCGGCGCCGGCGGGCTGCTGCACGAGGCACTGCGCCGGCGTGTGCCCGAGCGCGCCGTCTACGGCGCGGTGACGGCCGCGGGCATCGTCCTGGTGTGGACGGCCGACGTCTTCGCCATCATCGCGCTCGCGAGCCGCGCCTTCGCGCTCTACTACGCCCTGCAGTGCATCTCCGCGCTGCTCGCCGCGCGGGCCCGCGGGATGGGCGCGGGCGTGCAGGCCGGCTTCGCCGCCATGGCGGTGCTGCTGGCGCTGGTGGTCGCCTTCGCCGAGCCGGCGCACTGACCGCGCAAAAAACCGCACGCAGCGCGGGTTGAAGAAGGCGGCGGGCTGCGCCATCTGAAGGGCCACGAGGGGGCCGGCCGCGGCGGCCGGCCCGCAGGTTCCATCCGCATGCCGAACGCGTACAGGGGAGGAGGCACGATGGACGCGGCAGTCGAGAACCGCACGCTGACCCTCGAGGCGCGCAACAACGGCAAGCTCGGCGCGCTCCACGTCGGCATCCCGCACGAGGGCCGCGTGGTGGTGGGCGGCTGGCGGCTGGATCTGGCCGACGGCGAGGAGAAGATCGAGCCGCACCACCGCGTGCGCGTGCGCCGCGAGGGCAGCACCTACACCTTCGAGCGGCTGAACTGAGCCGAGCGCCGAGCCTCCGGCACGCGCCGCCCGGATCGCCGCGTGCGGCCGCCTGACCGTGCGCGCCGCTCAAGGCCGCGCCCGGCCCGCCGACAACCTGCGCGGGGCGCTATAGTGGAAGGCGTGCGTGCCATGACGGAGGCGGTGCGCGAGCTGCAGCGGCGGATCGAGGACCTCTACGAGGTGGAGGTCCCGGCCGACGTGCGCGACTACCTGATCACGGACGCGCGGCTTGCGCGCATCCTGGAGGGCGGCGCGGGGCGCGAGGGCCCCGAGCGGCTGCTGGTGCGCCAGGACGACGAGGAGACGCTCGAGCTGAGCCTGTTTCTCGACGAGGCGCTGCTGCGCCGCTTCGAGGCCGACAGCCCGCTGCGCCGCCTGCACGACGGCAACCTCGAGACCTTCTGCACGGTGCTCGAGGGCGTGAGCCACTTCGTCTACCTCGCCTGGTGCGCGGGACGCGACCGGCCCGTGAGCCTGCTCGAGCTCGAGCTGCAGGCCGAGGTGGACAAGTACGCCGTGGGGCTGTCGCTCGCCGCCGAGCAGCGCGGCGGGCGCGTGCCGGCGGGGCTGTGCCGCCGGCTGTTCGACGGGGTGCGCTACGATCCTGCGCTCGGGCGCGAGGCGCGCCGCCGCTATGAGCTGGCCAACGACCGCGCGCGCGCCTTCTGCCGCGGCCTGCACGAGGCACTGCTCGCGCGTCGCGCCGGCGGCCAGCGCGTGACCCGCATCCTGCGCCGCTACTACCGGCTGCGTCCCGCGGCCAAGCTCGCCGCGCCTCCGCCCGTGTGAGCGGCGCTACTGGGCGACGAGCTCGACGCGGCGGTTCTTGGCGCGCCCCTCCTCGGTGGCGTTGCTCGCCACCGGCGCCACGGGGCCCACGCCGACGGGCTTGAGCCGCTGCGCCGCGATGCCGTGGCCGCGCGTGAGCGCCTCGACCACCGCCGCCGCCCGGCGCCGCGAGAGGTCCAGGTTGTACTCGTAGGTGCCGGTGTTGTCGGTGTGGCCGACGACGTAGAGCTTCACCTGCGGGTTGGCCTTGAGGTAGCGGGCGATCTCGGCCAGCGTCTCCCTGGACTCGGGCTTGATGCGCGCGCTGTCGTGGTCGAAGAGGATGCCGTAGAGCGCCACGCGCCCCTCGGCCGAGATCCGGCTCGCCATCTCCTCGGCCTTGACGACCTCGAGGGTGGCGTCGAGCGGCTTGGACTGGACGATGTAGAGCCGCGCGGTGGGGCCCCAGCGGCCGCGGTTGCCGTAGTAGACCTCGTTGTAGGCGTAGACCTGGACGACGGTGGGCCGGCCGCCGAGCTCGCCCTCGGCGACGAGGGCCTGGACCTTGCGCGGCGGGTTGCCGTGGGTCCACTGCTCGCCGACGATCCCGTAGAGATCCGTGAGTCGCGTGAGCGGCACGCGCCCCGACCAGACGATCTTGAGGCCCGCCTTTCGGAGGTTGCGCCGGTAGACGGCAATGGCCCCGCTCGGGGCGGTGTCGGACGGGAGCTGGTAGACGATGCGCCAGTACTCACCTTCGGCCTCGCGCGTCTCGAAGTCGTAGCGCACGAGCCGCACCGGGTAGGAGACCGCGGCGTAGGCCTTGTGGTCATAGGCGAGGATGACCGAGCCCGGAATGCGGCCGAGCGCGGGATGGTCGCCGGAGCCCGGCACGTCGCTCGTGCGGGGCTTTGCCGCCTCGCCCGCCCCCGCGAGGGCGAGCAGGCAGGCCGCGAGGCTCAGGCTGGCGAGCTTGCTCATGGGGTTCATTTCTTCTCCTCCGGCCGGATCGCTCAGCGCACCGTGACCCGGTATTCGCACCGGACGTTGTCGGTCTCGTCGGACTCGGGCACGCCGTTGTCGGGGTCGGCCACGACGCACAGCCAGTAGCGCCCGCGCGGCACGCCCGAGAGGTCCAGGAAGCTGTCCCGCGGCCGGGCGGCGAAGCGCTTGCCGGGCGCGATCGGGCGCTCGCTGGCCGCATCGAGCACCACGTAGGTGCCGTCGCCGTAGCCGCCCGCCGCGGGCAGCGTCACGCGCTCGCTGCGCGAGAGCACCACGTGCAGCCGCAGCCCGCACTCGCCGTCGTAGGCGGGCGCGGTGCCGCGCCCGCGGTTGCGCACCACCGCGGAGACGCGGTAGCGGCGGCCGCGGCGCAGCTCGGGCTCGGCCTTGACGCCGACGGCCTGCAGGTTCGGCAGCGGGCCGTCGAGCGTGCAGGCGCTCACGGGCGGGGCCTCGTTGCCCTCCGCCGGCCGTTCCCGCCTGCGCCGCTCGCGCCGGCGCTGCGGGGCCTCCTTCCGGGCGTCCTCGAGGAGGTCCTCGAGGACGCGGCGGGCGATCTCGCGGCCCGCGTCGCGCTCGTGCGGCCGCCGCTCTGCGTGCCGCGGCTCGGTGCGCTGCGGCGCGCCGCGGGATGCGCCCGCGGCCGCGCCGCCGTCAGCGTGCATGACACGCAGCGCGCGGCAGCGGATGTTGTTGCGCTCGTTGCGCTCGGGCACCACGTCGTCGGCGTCGATGTAGGCGCACAGCCACCAGCGCCCGGGCTCGATCGCCGCCGGCAGCGCCACCGCGTGGCCCTTGTTGCGGCGGTGGAAACGCGGCGGCATGGGGAAGGTCAGGCCGATGATGCCGCCGCGCAGCGGCTTGCCCGGCTCGAACTCGCCTCGCCGCAGCGGGCGGAAGGGGCCCGCCGGCCGCTCGCGCCGGTCGCGCGTCAGGTAGAGGACGATGCGCACCACGCCGCGCGCGCTCGCGCCCTCCACCGTCGCGCGGCCCAGGTTGGCGAAGCTCAGGTACAGGCCGATGCTGGTGGGGACGGTGACCCGCCCGCGCTCGACGCCTTCGGCGAGCCGCAGCCCGGTGATGGCGAGGTCGTAGTCGCGCTGGACGGCGGGGCCGTAGCTCGTCCTGGGGGCCGCGCCCGCCGCACCGGCGGCGAGCAGGAGGCCGGCGGCCACCCACCGGCGTGGATCTCGGATGCCCATGTGTCTCCTCCCTGGGGAGCCGGTTGTCGTTCTTTGTTTTGTCGCCGCCGCACGGGCCGCGGTTCAGCGCGCCCGAGTCTCGCCCAAGGCGGTGCGGCGGGGCAAGGGCGGGCGTCACGCCGCGGCGGCGGGACGCAGGCGGGCGATTCGATAGCGGCGGCGGGCGGCGGTGCGCCGTGGGCACAGCCCCGCCACGCCCTCGAGGGCGCGCCAGAGCTCGGCCGGCGACACCGGGCGGCGCAGGAAGGCGCCCACGGCGTTGTGCTCGCGCGGCGTCGAAAGCGCGAGCGCGCCCGGCAGGCGTCGCTGCAGTCCGGGCCGTGTGCGCCACGCGCAGCGGCCGAGCTCGGCGCGGCTCGCGCAGTTGGCGACGAGGGCGCCCTCGGCACTCACGAGCCCGGCGAGCGTCCCCATCCAGCCCGGATCCAGCGCCAACGCGCGCTCCGGCTCGCCGCGTCCGCCGAAGAGGTCGTCGATCACGAGGTCGAAGGGCGGGCCCGCATGATCGCGCACCCAGTCGCGCGCGTCGGCCTCGACCAGGGCCAGGCGGCGCGAGGGGCGCAGGCCGAAGAAGCGCCGCGCCACGGAGAGGTGCACGGGATCGCGCTCGACCGCCGTGACATGGGCGCGCGGAAAGTAGTGGTGCAGGAGGCGAACCGCTGCGCCCCCGCCGAGGCCGAGCACCAGGACGCGCGCGGGCGGCGGCTCGAGCAGGAAGGCCGGCAGCAGCAGGAGGTCCCAGACGGCGTGCGTCAGCACCCGGCGCGGGTTGTGCTCGGTGTGGAGCACGCCGTCGGTGTAGAGACGGCGCGTGCGGCCCGCCGCGCGCACCTCGTAGCGGCGCCCGCCGCGCTCGGCGCGCCACAGCAGCGCCACGGCCTCAGCCGCCGCTGCCGGCGCGCGGCGCGGTCTTCGGGCCCTCCCCCGGAGCGGCAGGCTCCTCGGCGATCAGCGACAGCAGCTCCTTGAGCACGTCGGGCGGCGGCGCGCCCTCGAACATGAAGCCCCGCCCGTCCACGGCGCGGAAGAAGGCGAGGGGGACCCCGAACAGGTTGTGCGCCTGCATCAGCGACAGGTTGGCGGCGAGCGCGAGCCGTGTCTCGTCGCGGATCGCCTCCTCGGGGAGCGGCTCGATGCCGCCGCCCGGGTCCTCGTCGCGGAAGCCGAAGTCCTCCTCGTTGACGCGCAGGGCCGCGACGGGGTCCTTGGCCTGGAGGATGGCGGCGGCCTTGCCGAAGCTCGAGGGCGTGAGATAGCCGACGATGATCCAGCGCACCTGCAGCTCGCCGCGCTCGACGGGTCCGCGCAGCCGCTCCCACAGCTTGTGGCAGTAGGGGCAGTTGGGGTCGATGATCACGTAGAGGACCTTGCGCCCCGTGCCTTCCGTGATCCACGTGGTGTCGTCGACCTCGGCGAGGAGACGCTCGGCGAGCAGGCGCGTCGGATGCATGTCGGCGCGCGCCGGCAGCGCCGCGAGCAGGAGCAGCGCGCCGGCGAGCGCCAGGCCGGGCCGCGGCGGGAGGCGCCCCACGCCTCAGTCCTCCACCGTGGCCACGGGCCGGCCCTCGAGCGTCCACTCGTGCATGGAGCCGTCGTAGAGGCGCACGTTCGGGTTGCCGAGCAGCTCGTGCAGCACGAACCAGCCGCCGGAGGCGAGGTGGCCGCTGTTGCAGTATGCGATGGCGGGCTTGGCCGGGTCGATGCCGAGCCGGCGCGCGAGCTTGCGCAGGCGCTCCGGGGCGACGAAGCGCGCCCCGCCTTCCGTGCCGCTCACGTAGAGCTCGTTCGGGAAGACCTTGGCGCCCGGGATGTGCCCGTAGGCGTAGACGTAGGGCGGCTTGCTGAGGCCGAAGTACTGGGCCAGGGCGCGGCTGTCGACGAGCTGCGCCGAGCCTTCCTTGCGCGCGCGCTCGACGTCCTCGCTCGTGGCGAGCAGCTCGCGCCGCTCGGCGCGCGCCTTCCACGTGCCGCGCTTCGGGCGCACGGGCCTGGTCTCCACCGGGCGGCCTTCCAGCAGCCACTGCAGAAGGCCGCCGTCGAGCACGGCGACGTTGTCGTGGCCGTAGTACTTGAGCTGCCAGTAGACGCGGGTGGCGATGGTCATGTCGCCCGGGCCGAAGCCCTCGGTGACGATGACGACGGGCTCGTCCGGGTCGAGCCCCGCGGCCTGCATGAGACGCTCGAAGACCTCCCGCGGCGGGATCATCTTCTGCACCTTGCGGCCGCCGACGACGCGCTCGGTGCGCAGCTTGCGGTACTCGACCGGCACCGCGCCCGGGATGTGGCCGCCGAGCTGCGCCAGGAAGCGCTTGCCGGTGCGCCGGTCCTTCTGCCAGCGCGGCGGCACCGAGTAGGTGCGCGGGTTGGCGCGCACGTCCATGACGAGCACCTGATTGAGGTGCTCGGCGAGCCAGGCCGTGTCGACGAGCGGGCCCGGGACCCGCAGCGCCGCCTGCGCGGCCGCGGCGAGCGCGAGGCCCGGCAGGAGGAGCAGCGCGAGAAGGACGGGCTTTCTGCTCATGGGGCGAATCTCCCTGTCGTCTCCGTTACGGTGTGCCCACAGTGTCCGCCGCGGCCCTCAGGGCCGCAAGCGCGCGCCGCCGAGCGCGCGCGCCACCGCCTCGAGCAGCCGCACCCGCCGGCGGGCGAGGACGTACCAGCGCCGCTCCGCGCGTGCCGCCGCGACCTCGAGGCCGGCGCCGGCGGCGAGCCGCGCGAGACGGGCGTCGCGGGCGTGGAGCAGCCGCGCGAGCGCAGCCGCATACAGCCCCACCATGGCCTCGAGCCACGCCGCCGGGTCCGCCTCCCACGGCGGCTGAGGCGCCGGCAGCGACGCCAGGATGCGGCGGGCGTCTCCGCGCGCGAGCCACGGCCCGCCGGTCACCCAGCCGTTTACCGCGACCCAGGCGAGCGGCTGGCCCCACGGGTCCACCGACAGCGCCGCCAGGTGCGCGTGGCCTTCGCTTTTATCGGACCGCAGGAAGACGTGGAAGTGCCCGTGCTCGCCCGCGGGGAGCCCCGGAGCCGCGTGCGCGTGGTAGTAGGCGCGGCCGAGGCCCCCGAAGAGCGCGAGCGGCGGCTCCGGATAGCGCCGGCCGGCCACGGGCCGTGCCGGGAGCAGCACCGCCGCGGGGCCGGTGCCGCGGGCGGCGAAGGCGCGCGTGAGACCGACGAGGGCGCGGGCGTGCGCCGCCCGGCCCGCGCCGCTCACAGGCTGCAGGGGCTCGCGGGCGGGCCGAGACCGCACGGCGGGGCCTCGCCCCCGTCGCCGAGGCCGCAGGGGGAGGTGCCGAGGCCGCAGGGGGAGGTGCCGAGGCCGCAGGGCGAGGCCGCCTGCCCGAGGCCGCACGGGCTCGTGCCGAGGCCGCAGGGCGAGCTCGCCGCGCCCGGTCCGGCGGCTTCGCCCGCAGGCGGCTGCATCTCGGGGAGGCGGTGGCGCGTGTGGTCGAGGGCGACCGCGAAGGCCGCGAGCCCCAGCGCCGAGCCCATGATCCAGCGGTTGGCGCGGCGCGTGGTCATCGCCTGCCGCCTCCGTCGAGCCCGAACCAGGGGCGCAGGCGCACGCCGAGGGCCGAGCCCGCGAACCCGGCCGCGAGCCACAGCCAGCCGTGGAGGCTGCCCGTGACGATGCCGGCGAGCATGCCGCCGATGTTGCAGCCGTAGGCGAGCCGCGCGCCGTAGCCCATGAGGAGCCCGCCGAGCACCGCCGCGAGCAGGCTGCGCGCCGGCAGCGGCTCGGCAGGGGCGAAGCGCCCCGCGGCGCCCGCGGCAGCCATCGCCCCCAGCAGCAGCCCGAAGTCCATCACGGAGGTGGTCTCGTACAGCACCGAGCGCGACAGCGCGAGCTGCTGGTAGGCGCCGTTCCAGTACGGCCACTGCGTGACGTCCACGCCCGCCGCCTGGGCGAGCTTGGCGCCCCACAGGGCGAAGGCGAAGGTGATGGACCACGGGAAGCCGGCGACGACGAGGGTGGCCAGCCCGAGCAGGGCGAGCGCCACCGCGCCCCACCACAGCGGCCAGGGCCCGCGCACGAGTCGGGTGAGGAAGGGGCGCCCGTCGCGCTCGAGCAGCGGCCTGACCCGGCCGTGGCGCCTGCGCTCCCAGCGCGTGGCGGCGAGGTAGAGCGCGCCCAGCACCGCGAGCTGGGCGACGAGCGCGGGCGCCCAGCCGGGGGCGAGGAGCGAGACGCGCCCGACGGAGGGCAGCTCCGCCCACCAGTGGAGGTGCGCGGTGCCGATCAGCGAACCTGCCACGAAGAAGGCGAGGGTGACCAGCATGCGCACGTGGCCGCTGCCGGCCGTGAACAGCGTGCCCGAGCCGCAGCCGCCGCCGAGCTGCATGCCGGTGCCGAACAGGAAGGCCCCGACGAGGACCGAGAGGCCGGCCGGCGCGAGCGCCGCCGCCGCGCGCACGCCCGGCAGGGCGCCGGCGACGACGGGGAAGAACAGGACGGAGGAAAGGGCCAGCAGCAGGATCTGCGCGCGCACCCCGCGGCTGCTGCCGCGCGCGAGCAGCGTGCGCCAGCCGCCGGTGAAGCCGAAGCTGGCATGGAAGAGGCTCGCGCCGAGACCGAACCCGATCCACAGCAGCAGGAGCTGGCGCGTGCCGACGTCGCGCGCCACCACCAGCGACAGGGCGGCGAGGGCCGCGAGCGCGAGCCCCAGGGCGAAGCCGTCGGGGCGGGCCGACCCGGGCGCGGCGAGCGCGGAGGCCGGCGCGCTCACGCCGCCTCCCCCAGGAGCTGGACGCGCACGGTGCGCTCGCGCGGCCCGTCGAGCTCGACCAGCAGCAGCGACTGCCAGGTGCCGAGGGCGAGCTCGCCCCCGGCGACGGCGATCACCTCCGTGCTGTTGAGGAGCATGGCGGCCAGGTGCGAGTGGGCGTTGCGCGGCTCGTCCGGCGGGCAGTCGCGCTGCTCGATGTCGTCGTGCAGATAGCCCGCGCCGGGCGGGGCGAGCCGCGTCAGGAAGCGGCGCAGGTCCTCGACCAGGCGCGGCTCGTTCTCGTTGACGACGAGCGCGGTCGTGGTGTGGCCGCAGCTCACCACGGCGAGCCCCTCGCGCACGCCGGCCTCGCGCACCAGCTCGCGCAGGCGCGGGGTGAGGTCGTGCGTCTCGAAGGCGGCGCCGGTCCGCACCGGCAGCGTGTAGTGGGCGGTGCGCATGCGATGCGCACTCTAGCGCGCGGCGGCGGACGCGGCTAGCCCCCGGCAGTTGCGGCCGGCGTCAGCAGCGCCGAGAGTGCCTCGGGCGCCTCCACCGGCGGCAGGCACTCGGTGCCCCGGCAAAGGTGGGCGATGCCGCCGGAGGGAACGGCCCGCGGCGGCGCGAGCGGGCCCGGCAGGCCCGCCGCCTCCTCGGCCGGCACCAGCACGGCCATGCGCCGCGGCGCGCAGCCCGCGAGCGCCGCGCGCCAGCGCCCGAGCGCCTCCGCCGGGGCGTGGACGACCACGAGCTCCGGCGGCCACAGGTGCTCCTCCAGGGCGTCGAGCAGCGCGCCGCAGGCGTAGGGGCTCTGCTCCAGCAGGCCCCAGCCCGCGCGCAGGGTGCGCTCGGCCGCGGCCAGGTAGCGCGGCTCGCCGAGCAGGTGGCCCAGGCGCTGCAGGGCCCAGGCCGCGACGCCGTTTCCCGAGGGCAGCGCGTCGTCGGCGAAGGGGCGGGGGCGGTGGATGAGGCGCTCGTGGTCGGAGGCCGTGAAGCGGAAGCCGCCGCGCTCGCGGTCCTCGAAGCCCTCCAGCAGCCGGTCGGCGAGCGCCACGGCGAGCTCCAGGTCCTCGCGCCGGAAGCGCACGGCCAGCAGCTCGAGGAGCGCCGCGAGCAGGAAGGCGTGGTCGTCGAGGTAGGCCGGGAAGCGCGCGCGGCCGTCCTTCCACACCGAGAGCAGCCTGCCGTCGCGCCACAGCCGCGCGCGCAGGAAGTCGACGACGGCCGCCGCCTCGGCGGCGAGGTCCTCGCGGCCCAAGTGGCGCGCGGCGCGCGCCAGGCCACGCACGGCGAGCGCGTTCCACGAGACGATCACCTTGTCGTCGCGCCCCGGGCGCGGGCGGCGCGCGCGCGCCGCGGCGAGCCGCGACCGGGCCTCCACGAGCAGGCGCGCCGCCTCCTCCTCGGAGAGCCCGAGCCCGGCGGCGAGCTCCGCAGGCGTGCGCCGCAGCACCAGGTGCCAGCGCCCCTCGAAGTTGGGCGGGCGGTCGAGGCCAAAAGCCGCCTCGGCCACGCGCCACAGGCGCTCGTCGCCGAGCGCCGCGCGCGCCTCCTCCCGCGTCCACACGTAGAAGGCGCCCTCGCCGCCCTCGCTGTCGGCGTCCAGGGCCGCCGCCAGGCCGCCTTCGGCGGTGCGCATCTCGGTGAGCAGGAAGGCCGCCGTCTCCTCGGCCACGCGGCGCAAGAGCGGCTCGCGCGTCGCCGCCCAGGCGTCGGCGTAGAGGCCGAGGAGCTGGCCGTTGTCGTAGAGCATCTTCTCGAAGTGCGGGATCTCCCAGCGCTCGTCCACCGAGTAGCGATAGAAGCCGCCGGCGAGCTGGTCGTAGAGGCCGCCGCGGGCCATGGCCTCCAGCGTGTGGCGCAGCATCCCGAGCGCGCGCGCATCGGGCTCGCCGCGGCCGGCGCCCGCCGCCCAGTGGCGCAGCAGCCGCTCGAGATGCGTCGGGTGCGGGAACTTCGGCGCCGGCCCGAAGCCGCCGTGGCGCGGGTCGTAGTCGCGCTCGATCTGGCGGCGGGCGACCTCGAGGGGCGCGGCGTCGAGGGGACGGGCGCCGGCCGCGGGCGCCGGCTCCAGGCCGCGCAGGGCCTCGAGCAGGGCCGCGTTCTGCCGGCGGATGTCCTCGCGGCGCGTCCTGTAGACCTCCGCCACCCAGCGCAGGAGCTCGCGGAAGGACGGCAGCCCGTGGCGC
>WGBS01000085.1 GCA_015494165.1 Gammaproteobacteria bacterium
GACGGCCTACTGGGGTCCGGCGATCTCGAAGAACCCGTACATCTCGTTCAAGTTCAAGGGAGGGAAGAAGGGCGAGAAGGTGCGCCTGAGCTGGAAGGACAACAAGGGCCAGAGCGACTCCAAGGAGGTCGCCATCCGCTGAGCACCGCCCGCGGTGCGCTTCGACGGGAAGGCCGGCACCCGCCGGCCTTTCTTTATGCCCGCCTGGCCGCGGGAGAGTCGGGAGGCGAGCGCCGCGAGGCGGGATGCCTGCCCGGCACCCGCCTCCCGTCTCCCGTCACCCGCCGCTCTCCGTCACCCTTGCCCGCGGGCCGCGGCGGCCCCACCATGGGGCGGCCATGCTGGAGACGCTCGAGCGCGAGACGGGCGGCCCGGTGCGGGCGAGCCTCGTGTGGATGCACGGCCTCGGCGCCGACGCCGAGGACTTCGCGGAGCTGCCGGAGCTGCTCGGCCTCGGCCCCGGGGTGCGGTGCGTGCTGCCGCGCGCGCCCGTGCGCCCCGTGACCCTCAACGGCGGCGTGCCCATGCGCGCCTGGTTCGACATCCTCGGGCTCGGGCCGGGCTTCCCCGAGGACGAGGCGGGCATCCGCGCCTCTGCGCGGGAGATCGAAGCGCTGCTCGAGCGCGAGCGCGCGCGCGGCAGCACGCGGCTGGCCGTGGGGGGCTTCTCCCAGGGCGGGGCGCTGGCGCTGCACGTGGGCGTGCGCGCGGCGCAGCCGCTCGCCGGCGTCGTCGGGCTCTCCACCTGGCTGCCGCTGGGCGAGCGCGCCGCCGCCGAGATCACCGCCGAGGGCCGCGCGAGCCCGGTGTGGATGGGCCACGGCACGGCCGACGAGATCGTGCGCCTGGAGTGGGCCGAGCGCAGCCGCGACCGTCTCCTCGCCCTGGGCTGCGACGTCACCTGGCGCACCTATCCCATCGGCCACACGGTCGCCGCCGAGGAGCTCTCGGAGCTCGGCACCTGGCTCGCCGGGCGCTTCCGGGGCACCCGGAGCCCCGGATGTTGACCGGGGTCAATGCGGCCATGGGGAGGCGCGAATATAAGCAAGGCATGATTTTCCGGGCCCTGTCATCTTTGTCCCTGGCGGCCTTCCTGGTGGCCGGCGCCCTCGTCCCCGCCCATGCGGCGCCGGACGGCGCGCTGCTCTACGCGCGCAACTGCGCCGCCTGCCACGGCGCCGACGGCCGCGGGGGCGTCGGTGTGCCGCTCGCGCTGCCCGACTTCCTCGCCACGGCCCCGGACGAGTACCTGCGCAAGACCATCCGCCTCGGGCGGCCGGGTCGGGTGATGCCCGCCTTCCCGCACCTGAGCGACGCCGAGGTGGACGCGATCGTGCGCCACATCCGCTCCTTCGCGCCGGGCGTGCGGCCACGCCGGCTCCCGGAGGGCCCGGTGCACGGCGACCCGAAGCGCGGCGCCAAGCTCTACGCCCGGCACTGCGCCGCCTGCCACGGCCCCGACGGGGAGGGCGGCAAGGGCACGGGCGTGACCTTCTCGCGCCCGCGCGATCTCCCCATCATCGCGCCCGCGCTCAACAACCCGGGCTTCCTCGCCGCCGCCAGCGACGCCCAGATCAAGGCAACCCTCATGTGGGGCCGCAAGGGCACGCCCATGCCCTCCTTCCTGAAGCAGGGGCTGAGCGAGCGCGACATCGACGACATCGTCGCCTTCGTGCGCAGCTTCGAGCGCCGGCCGCACGAGCGCCGCGCTGCCCTCAAGGACGAGCCGCCGGTGCTGGTGCGCGAGTCGGCGAGCGACTACGCCGCCACGGTCGAGAATGTCAAGCAGGCGGTGGCGGGGCAGAACTTCCGCCTCATCCGGGTGCAGCCCCTCGAGCAGGGCTTCTTCCCGGAGGGCGAGGCGAGCCGCGCCGAGACCATCGTCTACTTCTGCAATTTCAACTTCCTCTACAAGGCGCTCGCCGTCGACCCCCGCGTGGGGCTGTTCCTGCCCTGCCGCGTGACCGTGGTCGAGCGCGGGGGCAAGGTGCTGGTGATGTCGATCAACCCCAAGCGCCTCGCCGCGCTCTTCAACAACGAGGAGCTGGACGAGCTCTGCGAGCGCATGCGCGGCGTATACGAGGCGATCCTGGAGGACTCCACGCTGTGAGCGCGCGTCTCCTTCCCAAGGCCCTCTACGCACTGGCGGCCGGCGCCGCCTTGCTCCTGGGGCTCACGGCGGCGCGGGCGGACGAGCTCGTCATGGTGCGCTCGCTCCAGGCCTTCCCCGAGACCATGCTCACCCTGCAGGAGGCGATCCGGCGCCACGGCTACGTGATCTCCCGGGTGCAGCGCGTGGACGTCGGCCTCACCCGCATGGGCTACAAGACCGACCTCTACCGCGTGGTCTTCTACGGCAAGCCGGAGGAGATCCGCCGCCTGCGGCGCGACTATCCGGACCTCATCCCCTACCTGCCGCTCAAGCTGTCGGTCTTCGCCGAGAACGGGCAGACGCTCGTGGTCGGCGTGCGGCCCGTCGCTCTGTGGGCTTTCTTCGACCACCCGGAGCTCTTCGACGTCTTCGCGCGCTGGGACCGCGACCTGCAGAGCATCCTCGACGAGGTGCGCGAGGCGCGCTGAGCGCGGCAG
This sequence comes from Gammaproteobacteria bacterium, assembly GCA_015494165.1. Lineage (GTDB taxonomy): Bacteria > Pseudomonadota > Gammaproteobacteria > S144-34 > S144-34 > S144-34. The sequence goes on from WGBS01000085.1 coordinate 2,590, forward strand.
GACGGCTCAGGCCGCCCCCTCGAGGGCGGCCACACGCGCGTTGAGGCGCGCCTCGAGGCGCAGCTTCCAGGCCAGGAACACCGCCGTCTGCGCCGTGCCGGGCAGCGCCCCGCGGGGCAGGTCCACGTC
>WGBS01000086.1 GCA_015494165.1 Gammaproteobacteria bacterium
CCGCCGCCCCAGAAGAGCTGCTCGTAGCGCTCCTTGCCCTGCAGGAAGTCCGGCAGCTGCAGCCACGACCAGACGAACGCGAGCACCGCCATGCCGCCGGCGACGGCGGCGGTGTTGACCCCGAAGCGCAGCGCCCCCTCCCCGCTCGCCACCACCCCCACCGGCGGCACGAAGACCAGGGCGCGCGCGAGCTGCACCAGGCAGCCGGCGGCGAAGAGCAGCAGCGCGCCGAGGAAGAGCGGGTCGTCGAGCACCGGGATGTAGTTGCTCATCAGCGGGCGGCCCGCGCCGAGGAAAGGGGCAGCGGCCATGCCGAGCGTGCCGGCGGCGGCGAGGGCGAGCGCGGCGCGACCGAGGCCCGCGGCGCGCGCTCCGCCGTGCAGGCTCCAGAGCACGCCCGCGAAGGCGAGGAACCAGACCAGCACCGAGAGGTCCACGTGCACCACGAGCGCCGTGTGGAAGAAATCCACCCACGGCAGGCGCTCGGAGACGCCCGGCGCGCGCGCCAGCACGATCAGCACGGAAAAGAGCCCCGAGAGCAGCAGCGCCCCCACGCCGAGCAGCAGCCAGCCGCGCGCGAGCCGCGTGGCGGCGCCCGCCGGCACCGGCAGCGCGAAGGACGCCGCCTCCGCGGCCGGCCGCGACCGTGCCCAGACCCCGCTCGCCCCGCTCCCGCTCACCGGAACCGGATCCCCTCGGCCGGATCGAAGTCCACCGCCAGGGCGCGGCCGGGATCGAGGCGCACGCGCTCGCTGCGGTCGTAGGGATAGCCCGCCGCGCGCACGCTGTCACGCAGGCGCACGCGCAGCACGTGCTCGCCGGCGGGGACCACGAAGCGGTGGTAGATGTACGAAGGCCCGTCGTGGTGCAGCCCGCTGGGGGCCTTGACCTCGCGGTGCAGCAGGCGACCGTCCAGCCAGACCTCGAGCTCCAGCGGGGAGCGCTCGCGCGGGCAGACCGTCTTGATGCGCATGTTGGGCGGCAGGCGCGCGAGCTCCTCCTCGCTGCGCTCGCGGCACTCGCCAAGCGGCTTTCCGCGGTGGACGATGCTGACCTTGACCACGGCCTCGCCCGGGCCCAGATGCGTCCAGGCCGGGCGCACGGCGAAGAAGCCGACGAAGGCGGCGAAGAGCGCGTAGGCGAGCGCCCGGCCCGCCGCACGCCATGCCCTGCCGCGCTCAGGCACCGCCACCCCCTCCCGCCGCGGCCGCCGGCGGCGCCTCGTCGTCCCCGGCGCCCGCCGCGCGCGCCAGACGCGCGCGGAAATCCTCGACGCAGCGGCGCAGGAGCGCGGCGTCCGTCCCGGCCCAGCACAGGGCCACACGCTCGCGCGGGACGTTGCGGCGCAGGTGCGGCTCGCGGGCGCCGGCGATGCGCTCCTCCACCCAGCGCGTGCCGAGGCGGTACTCGCAGTCCTCGGCGCGGCAGCCGGCGATGACCACGCCGTCCACGCCCTCGCGGCGGATCAGGTACTCGACGAGCGAGGGCGGCAGCATGGCCGCGCACTCCAGCGGAACGGCCGCGGTGTCGGCGCGCGCCAGCGACGCCGGGTCCGCCGCGTGCCCGCAGCCGAAGACCACGATGCGCACCGGCCCGCGCAGGCGGCGCGCGGCGTCGCGCGCGCGCTCGCGCAGCACCTGCACCGGATACTGGGGCAGCTCGATGCCGCTCACGAGCTCGCGCACGCTGCGGAAGGGCGTGGCCGAGGGGCAGGCGCCCTCGCAGATCCCGCAGCTCAGGCACAGGGCGGGATCGACCACCGAGATCTCCTTGCCCCGCTTGTCCGGGTGCGGGGCCATGTCGATGGCGCCGTAGGGGCAGTCGCTGAAGCAACGCCGGCAGCCATTGCACCAGGCCGGATCCACCTCGGCCACGGGCACGCGCCGCCGGCGCGGCAGCCACGGCAGCGCGCAGAGCAGGAGCGTCCCGCCCCACAGCAGGCCCCACACCACGGATGCGCCGAGGACGTCGTAGAGCGGATAGACCGGCAGGTAGAACCAGTCGAGGTGCAGCACCTGCGGCTCGCGCGTGAGGTCGGCCGGGCCGTGGCTCGTCGCCGGCTGCACGAGCGCGAGCGCGAGCAGCGCGAGCAGCGTGCCGGCGGCGAGCCGCCGCGGCGGGTGGATGCGCGGGCGGCTGATGCGCTGGATGTGGAGCCAGATGGTGCCGACGAGGATGAGCGGCAGGCCGAGCAGGTGCAGGAAGGCCAGCAGGGTGAAGAAGCGGTCGCTCAGGCTGCCCTCCGTGAGGAAGTTGCGCGCCATGGGGTCGGTGAAGATCGGCAGCCGGTCCAGGAGCTCGGCGGTGGCGACGGCGACGTACTGGGCGAGCTCGTCCCACACCATCCAGTAGCCCGTGATGCCGAGCATGTAGACCATCCACAGGTTGGGCACGCCGGTCAGCCACGAGAACCAGCGCGGGCCGCGATGGTGGTCGCGCGAGAGCTCGCGCAGGATGTGCAGGCCCAGCGTGAGGACGGCGGCGTCCGAGGCGTAGCGATGCAGGCTGCGCATGACCCCGCCGAGGTACCACTGCTCGTGCGTGAGGCGCTCGACCGAGGCGTAGGCGCCCGCGACGCTCGTCTCGTAGAAGGCGAAGACGTAGAGGCCGCTCGCGAGCACGACCCAGAACAGGTAGATCGTCAGCGCGCCAAGGTGATGGAAGGGGCTCTCGCCGCCGAACAGCCGATAGGCGAGGCGCTCGAAGGGCTCGAAGGCGCCCCGCAGCAGCCGCAGCAATGTCCGCACCGACCTCTCCACGCCCGTCCGGTATCCGTGCGGAAATGCTAGGGGCCCGCTCCGGGGCCGAACCATGATCCGGGTCAAGAAGCGCCGCGCCGGCGCAGCTCACGCACCAGAAAGGCCAGCGTCGACAGGAGGATGAGGGCGGCGATGGCGAGGCCGATGAACAGCGAGTAGTCGAAGCGGTAGGCGCCGGTCGCCGGATCGTAGGTGGTGCAGAACAGCCGCACGCGGTCGGCGATCTCGGCCACCAGCCCGCGGCCGGCGGGCTCGCCGTAGATGATCTCCTTGAGCGGCTCGACGAGCTGCGGTGCGGTGAGGGCGTCGCCGTAGAGCTGGCGCCGCACGCGCAGCCCGCCGTCCAGGAGGCTCACCTGCAGCAGGTGGTCGAAGCCCTGCGGCGCGCGCTCGTAGACGAAGCCGAGCTCGCGCGCCAGCGCGCGCACCGTGGCCTCGTCCGCGCTGGCGAAGATCCAGTCCGGCTCGCCCGCCGCGCCCTGGCGCCGGGCGTATACCCGCATTGCCTCGGGCGTGTCCTGCGCGGTGTCGAAGCCGACGACGAGCACCCGGAAGCGCCCGGGACCGAGCGCCCCGCGAGCGACGCGCGCCACCCGCAGGAGCTGGCGCGTGGTCGTCGGGCAGATCTGGCTGCAGCCGGTGTAGACCAGGCTCACCACCAGCGGCCGGCCTGCCAGCTCCGACAGCCGCAGCCGCGTGCCGTCGCTGCGCACGAGGACGTGGTCGCCCACCGTGCGGCCGATGGCCGCCTGGCTCACGGAGAGCGCGCGCTGCACATCGAAGGCGGCTGCGGGGGCTGCCGCCCCCGCGAGCGCCAGCGCCAGCAGCAGCGCCCGCATGTTGGCCCTCACCAGGCGCCGGTCGCGGCCAGCGTCGCTGCGCCCAGCAGCGCCCCCAGGTGCACGAGGGAGGCGAGGAAGCTCGCGCGCCCCGCCGCGGGCGTGGGGTCCCGGAGCTGGCGCAGGTTGTGCCACAGGAAAAACCCTCCGGCGAGCACCGCCGCCGCCGCGTAGCCCGCGCCCAGCCCGAGGGCGCCCGGCAGGAGGCTCGCCCCCAGCAGGACCACCGTGTTGATGAGCACCACGCGGGCGGCAAGCCGCGCCCCGCGCAGGGCCGGGAGCATGGGCACACCGGCGGCGCGGTAGTCCTCGCGCAGCGCGATGGCCAGGCTCCAGAAATGCGAGGGCGTCCACAGGAACAGCACCAGGGCGAAGGCGAGCACCAGCGGCGAAAGCATTGCCGCGGCCGAGACCGCCCCCGCGCCCGCGAGCAGCGCGAGGCTGCCGGCGAGACCGCCGACCACGATGTTCCAGTGGGTGCGGCGCTTGAGCCAGAGCGTGTAGACCACCGCGTAGACGAAGGTGCCGGCAGCCGTCGCCGCCGCCGCCCACGGGCCTGCGGCCCACGCCGTGAGCGCGATCCCCGCCACGGCGACCGCCAGTATGAGGGCCAGCCAGCCCGGGCCGGCGCGCAGCTCGCCGGTGACGAAGGGGCGGGCCCGCGTGCGCCGCATGCGGGCGTCGAGGTCGCGCTCGACGTACTGGTTGAAGGCCCCGGCCCCGCCCGCGGCCACCGTCATCCCCGCGAAGAGCCCCGCCGCCAGCGCCGGATCGAAGGCCTCGCGCGCGGCGAGCGCATAGCCCGCCACGCCGGTGAAGCCGATGGCGACGCCGATGCGTGGTTTCCAGAGCGTGAGGAGGGCCCGCAGCCTGCCGGCCTCGCTGCCCGCCTCGATCCGCGCCGCAGAGCCGGCCCGCATCCGCCCCTCCCCGGCACCGCGGCGGAGCCCGGGGGGCCCGCCGCGGGCCCTCACACCGTCAGCTCAGGCCCCAGACCGAGGCCAGGTACTTCCAGTTGATGAAGTAGTAGACCACGAAGCTCACCAGCAGGAGCATGGCGAGGGCGAAGGTGCCGCGCGCCTCGAGCACGCCCACGCCGCCGCCGTGGCCCTCGAGCGCCTCGGCCACCGGCGCCCGCACGGGCTCGGGCTGCGTGGTGGTCTCGCCCGCCGGCATCCTGCGGCCGAAGAGGATCGAGCCGACCGTGATCAGGATGTAGGCCGCCCCGCCGAGGACTGCGCCCACCGCCGAGATGCCGACCAGCCCCATCATCAGGTACGCCGTGGTCGGATACTCGAAGCCCATGGGGTTTCCGGCAAAGGCCATGTCCCAGTGGCGGCGCGCCACGCCGAGGGTGCCGGCGCCCATCATGAACAGCGACAGCACCCCCATGCTGATGCCGAAGATGTAGGGCTGCCACTTGGCCAGGCCCTTCAAGATGAGCTCACGCCGGAACAGCGTGGGGATGAGGAAGTAGGTGAGCGCCATGAAGGCGAGCGTGGTGCCCGTCGCCACGGTGGCGTGGAAGTGCCCGGGCACGTAGATCGTGTTGTGGATGATGATGTTGATCTGCTCGGTGCCCATGACCACGCCCGAGATGCCGCCCAGGAAGCCGAAGACCACCAGCGACAGGAACATGCCCGAGAACACGGGATTGCCCCA
>WGBS01000087.1 GCA_015494165.1 Gammaproteobacteria bacterium
CCCCCGCCCCTTTCCGCGCAAGCCGCTCTTCGTCTGTCTCCAGCCCGTGCCCCCTCCGGAGGACCCCATCGCATGCGCTTCCGTTCGCTAGCGCACCACCGCCGCTGATCAGGCGCCGTCGAACCACCCCCGAAACCGCGCCGGCCGCATCTCCTTCGCGCGCGCCCGCATGCGGGCGTAATGCGCCGGGCGTTCCGGCAGATGCACCACTCCGAAAGGTTCCGTGTGTCCGATCCGCACTCCGGCGCGCGATGCACGGAAGAAAAAGTCCTCGTGGTCCCCGCCGATCTTGATGCGCTCGTCCCATCCCCCGACCTTCTCGCGCACCACCTCCGTGCGGGCGATGAAGAAGTTCTGCACCAGGTCGCACCGCACGAGCGGCGGCACCCATGCGACCGGCTCCAGCCCGACGGTTCCATCGGGCCGCTCTACGAAGTTTCCCATGAACCGCCGCGGGACTCCCCGCTTCAGGATGCGCTCGCGGATCCTGAACGTTCGCCCGCGCACGAGATCGTGCACCGCATCCCTCCAGCCCAGCGGCGCCACGTCGTAATACAGCCCTCCGAGGATGTCGAGATCGTGCTCCTCGAGAAGCGCCCGCGCCGCCACCAGGTCCGTGCGATCATCGAATATGAAATCGTCGTCACAGTGCACGAAATACGGCGTCTCCACGTGCTCCAAGAGGAGGTTCCGGCCCGCGCTCACCCCGCTGTCGGGCGGCATCTCGAACACGCGTACACCTATGCCCCTGCACCTCTTGGCGAGCCCGCGCGCGTACGGCTCCTTGCTGTCGTCGGCCACGAGCACCTCGATTCCCGGGGCGTACCGCTCGAGGGACCGCAGCAGCCTCCCCAGACATCGGGGCCGCTCGAAGGTCTTCACGATGACGCTCACGGCTTCGGGACTCACGCCCTTGCTCTCGCCCAACCACGCAGCAGCCCAACCATCTCCCAGGCCTCGAGCTCGGCCTCGAACGATTCGCGCTCGCGGCCCCTCGCCCTCAGCCACATGCTCCCCAGGAAGCGCTCCAGCGCGCGCCTCGCCATCCACGGCCCCACCGCCGCCTTGGGCATGTCCGCGTGACCAATGGCTCGCTGCGTCGCCGCGTCGCGCATCCACTTCCGAAAATAGGCCTTTCGCAGCCGGTCCTTCCCGATCCGGTGCTCCACCGCGAAGTCGTCGCTGAAGAGCACGCGCCCCCCGATATCGAGGACCCGTCTGAAAAGCACGCTCTCCTCCCCGATTCCCAGGAAGCCCCCTCGCCGCCCCAGCGCCGGATCGAACCCGCCCGCGCGCTCGACCATCTCCCGCCGGAACGCCATGCTGGCGCCGTACGGCATCCAGTCGTCCGCCGTCAGCCAGCGCTTGCCGCCAATGGGCGGCCTCAGCGCAAGGCAGGGATAGAGGCGCTCCCCGAACCAGGCGGGCAGCGCGGCTTCACCCTCTAGCACGGGGAGGACTGGGCCACCGAGCGCGTCACAGGACTCGCCCTGGAACAGGCGCACTCCCGTCTCGACCCAGCGGTCCGGCACCAGCACGTCGTCGTCCGTGAAAAACAGAAGCTCCCCCTGCGCCAGCGCAACGCCCGCATTGCGGGCATGCGAAATCCCTGCACGCTCCTCCCGAACCGCGCGCAGGCGGTCGGAGCCCGCCGCAAGACGCACCAGGAGCTCAGGGGTCTCGTCCGTGGATCCGTTGTCCACCACGATGACTTCGTACGGCGGTGCATCCTCTTGCGCGAGCAGCCGCTCCACACAGCCCCGCAGGAGGCGTGCGCGATTGCGCGTCGGGACGATGACGCTCACAAGCGGCGTCGGCATCTGCACGTCCCCCTGATTCGCCCGAGCCGCCCGCCCCTTTTCCGCCGGCAGCCCGCCGTCACGGCCTCGCCCCAACGACTCCGACCCTCTCGGATATCCAGTTCTCGATCACCGCCCTGCGACGCCACTTGGCTTCCACCGCCGGACGCACCCACGTAAGGGAGCGTCTCAAGCGACTCACGTTATACAGGGTCGTCCAGGCGGCGCGAGCCGCGGCCGCACGCGACGGCGCCTCTAGCACGCTTCGTGCAAAATCCTCGCAGGTCACTGCGCGGGCCAGCGGGACCCTTTCGCGCGACAGCCGCCTCACCCACACCTCCCCGGGGCGCAGCTTTTCCGCTTCGTCACGGATCAGAGCCTCTGCGGCCTTCCAGGCGCGTGCATCGCCATCGGCCCCACCGACGACCAGCAGCGGCCGGCGCCGCCGCGGAGCCAGCCTGTAATAGCCCAGCGCGGCCAGGCTTTCGGCGAGAAGGGTCTCCACGTACCGCAGGCCGCCCTCGTCGAGGCGCGCCTTCCAGGCTTGCGCGTGGGCCGCCTCGACCGGTCGCATCGCGCCCGCCTTGTGATCGCCACGCCGCTCCACCAGCAGCCTCTCGTCGGGACGTGGCTCGAGCATGGCCGGCGTGTACGGGATTCCCAGGCACTCCGCCACCCGTCCCAGAACCGCCTCCGGCTCGCGAACCAGCTCCTCGTACCTCACCTCGATGGCGTTCGCGTCC
>WGBS01000088.1 GCA_015494165.1 Gammaproteobacteria bacterium
CGCCCGGACCCTGCCGTGCCCCGCACCCCCCTCCCGGCCGGCGGTGGGGTGCCCGCGCGCGAGGCGGCGGATGCCGCCGAGGCGGCGCTCGCCCGCGTCACGGCGCGCCAGCTCGAGAGCCTCCCGCGCGGCGGCGACGAGGCGCCGCGCTGGAGCCTGGAGCTGCCGGTACGCCTCGCGGACGGCCGTCTCGGCGCCCTGCACCTGCGGATCGAGGACGAGCGCGGCCGCAACGCCCGAAGCGGCGGGGGCCGCCGCTGGCAGGTGCGCCTGGCGCTCGATCTGCCGGACGGACGCCCGGTGCACGCCGCCGTGGCCCTCGCAGGCCGGCGGGTGGGCGTGCGCCTCCTGACCCCCGACGCCGTGCTGGCCCGGGCGCTCGCGGAGGGGCTGCCCCAGCTCGCCGAGGCGCTGCGCCGCGGTGGCCTCGAGCCGGGCGTGCTCGAGAGCCGCGCCGGCCGGCCCCCCGCGGACGAAGACCCCGCGCGGCTGCAGGCGCCGGGCCTGCTGGACCTGGAGGCGTGAGCGTGGCACGCGGGCGCAAGCGCGGGCGGCGGGCGGTGGCGCTGCGTTACGACGGGCACGGCGCGCCGCGCGTGACGGCCGCGGGCGGCGGGGCGCTCGCCGAGCGCATCCTCGCCACGGCGCGCGAGCACGGCGTGCCGCTGCACGAGGACCCGGCGCTCGCCGAGGCCCTCGCCGCGGTCCCCGTCGGCGAGGAGATCCCGCCCGAGCTCTACGTGGCGGTGGCCGAGGTGCTCGCCTTCGTCTTCCTGGTCCACGGCCGCGGCACCGATCCCGCCGCCGGGCCCGGTGGCTGAGCCCCGGCGCCGCTTTCCGGCACCGCGCAGATCCCGGCGCCGCGCGGCGGCCTCAAGTCCGCCCGCGCCCTGCCGCCAAGGAAGGAAGGCGCGCGCGCGTTTGAACCGCAACCCGCGCCGGTCTAAGGTTAGACTTCCACTCTGGCGGCGCAGGGCAGGAGCGGCCCCGGCATGGCGACGGACATCCGCACGGGACGGAAGGGGCACGGCGGCGGGCCCTCGAGCGGCTCGCCCGGCGACGAGCTCGCGCAGCTCCACCGCATGCGGCTCCTGGTCGTCGACGACGTGCCCACCAACCTGGCGCTGCTGCGCGCCCAGCTCGCCTCCGGCGGCTTCACCAACGTGACCGCGGCCGCCGGCGGCCACGACGCCCTGGACGTGCTCGAGCGCAGCATCGGCCCCGACGAGCGCAGCAGCGTGGACGCCGTGGTGCTCGACATCAAGATGCCGGACCTCGACGGCTACGCCGTCTGCCGGCGCATGCGCGAGGTGCCGGCGCTGGCCGACATCCCGGTGGTGATGGTCACGGGCTACGACCGCTGGCAGGAGGAGACCATCCACGCCGCCTACGAGGCCGGCGCCACCGACATCCTGTTCAAGCCCTTCCGCACCGCCGAGCTCATCAACCGCGTCGTCACGGCGCTCAAGCTCAAGCGCGAGCGCGACCTGCGCCGCCAGCGCGAGCGCGAGCTGGAGGCCGAGCTCGCCGAGCGCCGCGTGATGGAGGCGCGCCTGCAGTACCTCGTCGGACACGACGACCTCACGGGGCTCGCCAACCGCAGGCGGCTGGAGCAGATCCTCGAGGTCGCCTCGCTCAATGCGCAGGCCACCGGAAAGCCCCTCTCGCTGCTCTATCTGGACCTGGACCGCTTCAAGCTCATCAACGACCGCGAGGGGCACGGCGCGGGCGACCGCAGCCTCATCCTCGTGGCCAACACGCTGCGCAAGCACGCCGGGCCCGGCACGCATCTCGCGCGCATCAGCGCCGACGAGTTCGCGCTCCTGCTGGAGGGGGCCGACCGCGAGGCCGCGCGCCGCCTGGCCGAGACCATCCGCACGGAGCTCGAGTCGCTGCGCTACGAGAGCCGCGGCCGGCGCTACCCCCTGAGCGCCAGCATCGGCGTGGCGACGCTGGAGGGCGGCGTCGCCGGCCGCGGCGCCGAGCTCCTCGCCCAGGCCGACCAGGCCTGCTACTCCGCCAAGCGTGAGGGGCGCAACCGCGTGCACGTCTACGCCGAGACCGACGGCGCGCTGGCGGACATGGAGCGCGACAGCCGCTGGGGCGAGCGCCTGCGCCGCGCCCTGGAGACCGAGGGCCTGGTGCTTGCCTTCCAGCCGGTGGTGCGGCTGCGCGACGGCGCGGTCACCCACTACGAGGTGCTGGTGCGGCTGCGGGAGCCCGACGGGGAGCTGGTGCTGCCGGGCGAGTTCCTGCCGGCCGCCGAGCGCCTCGGCCTCATGCCGGAGCTCGACCGCGAGGTGGTGCGCAGGACCCTCGATCTGATCGCCCGCCTGCCCGAGCGCTTCGGCGCCCTCGGCTTCAACG
>WGBS01000089.1 GCA_015494165.1 Gammaproteobacteria bacterium
CTTGATGTAGACCCAGCCCTGCTGCAGGCGCGTGACGATCTGCTCAAGCGCCGAGGGCGCCGTGCGCGCCTGCGGGAGCAGGCGCACCTCGACACCGCGCTCGCGCAGCCGCGCGATGGCGCGCTCGCAGGCGAGGAAGACGACGTTGTCGTAGCGTTCGGTGAGGCGCCGGATGCGCTCTGCGTACGGTGATACGCCAGCCCGCAGCAGGTCGAGCCCCCTGCCATTGGCGACTACCTCGATGCGCAGCGGTCTGCCCTCGGCGCGGGCCCGCGCCAGCAGGCGCTCGGTCTCGTCGAGGGCGGCGCGCAGGCTGCCCGCGTCGCCGCTGCTGATATGGAGGATGATGCGGTCGCCCGTGCGCGCCGCGGCGCGTACCGCAAGGCTCGCGCCGTCGCCCGCGGCGAGCCGGTGGCCCATCCAGCCCGCGCCCGCGCCCACGAAGACCAGCGCCAGCGCCGCCGCGGCCATCTGCCACCAGCGCGGCCCGCGCGCCGGCGGGCGGTAGGGGCGCGGCGGGCGCGCGTGGGCCTCCTGCACGAGCTCCTTGAGCTCGCGCAGCTCGCAGGCCCGCTCGGCGAGCCGCGGGTCCGCGCGCAGCGCCGCGTAGACGCGCGCGCGCTCGGCGGCGTCGAGCTGGCCGTCCACGAAGGCGTTGAGGGTCTCTTCGGAGAGGGTGCCGTCGCGTTCGTGGTCCTTCATCGTCATTGGATCCTCCTGATGCGTGCCGGCGGGCGCGCGGCCGGGCGCGCCGCCTCGCGGTCGAGCTGCGCCTTGAGCGCCCGTCGCGCCCGGCAGAGCCGGCTCATCACCGTCCCCACCGGGATCTCCAGGATCGAGGCCACCTCCGCGTAGGAGCAGCCCTGCAGGTCCACCAGGCTCAGCACCTGGCGGTGCTCGGGGCTCAGCGCGCGCATGGCCTCGCGCACGCGGCGCACCACGGCCTCGCGCTCCGCGGCGTGCTCCGGGGTGTGATGGTCTATGCAGACCACGGTGGCCACGTCCACCGTCTCGCGCCCGCGGCGCAGGTGGTCGTGCCAGCAGTTCGAGAGGATGCGGCACAACCAGGCGCGCGCGTGCTCCTCGCAGCGGAGCTGGGCGGCGTTCTGCAGCGCCTTGGCCGCCGCCTGCTGCACCAGGTCGTCGGCCAGGTACGGGTCCTGGCACCAGGCATAGGCGAGCTGGTAGAGCGCATCGCGCTGCTCCTCGAGCTGGCGCCGCACCGCGCGCGCCCGCCGCATCCGCTCGATCGGTCCGATCATCTCGACTCCTCCCCCGTCGCGCCGCGGGCCGGGTCTGCGCCCGGCTTCCGCCGTCTTTATCCAAGGACGCGCGGGCCGTCCGTCCTATTCCCGGCGTCGCCCCGATTGTAGCAGGCGGCGCCGGCGCCGCCCCGCCCGGCGTTCCGGAGGGAATAGAAACCGGGCGCCGGGCGTCTTGAGGGGGAGCGGTGCCGCGGAGGGGCCGCGGGCGCCGCCGCGCACGGTACCCGACGGAGGAGGAGACATGCACGCACGACGCATCCTGCTCGCGCTGGGCGCGCTCGCCGCGCTCGCCCTCGGCTGGCTGCAGCCTGCGGCCGCCGCCGACGACAAGCCCTTCGCCGAGGCCCGGGTGGTGCTGCAGATCAGCGACGCCCAGCCCTTCAAGCAGACGCTGGTGCTCAACGTCGCCAGCAACCTCATCAAGCACTACGGGCCGGACAAGGTCGACATCGAGATCGTCGCCTTCGGACCCGGGCTGCGGCTGCTGTTCGCCGACAACGTCAACCGCAAGCGCATCGACAGCCTCGCCGCCAACGGCGTGCGCTTCGCGGCCTGCAACAACACCATCCGCAAGGTGACCAAGAAGCTGGGCAAGGCGCCCGCCCTCAACCCGCACGCCGTGCACGTCAGCGCCGGCGTGGTGCGGATCATCGACCTGGTCAAGCAGGGCTACATCCTGGTCAAGCCCTGAGCGGCACACGACAAGGGGAGGAGTGACTCATGAGGCGCTTCAAGCAGGCGGCCCTCGCGGCCGCGATCGCCGGGGGGATCGGCGCCGCCACGCAGGCGCAGGCGGCCAACTGGCTCAAGCTCCAGGGCACCGAGCCGCCGGGCGCGGCGGCGCGCGCCAGGGTGTGGGGCTTCATCCAGCCCGAGTACCAGCGCACCGACGGCACCAAGCTCAAGGCCGGGCCCTTCTCGGGCAAGAACGCGGCCTTCAACATGGTGCGCCCCGACCTCAAGACCGACAACGGCTTCAACGTGATCCGGGCCCGTCTCGGCGTGCGCGGCACCGGCTTCCCGCTCGACAGCAATGTCAACTACTTCCTGCTGGCCGAGTTCGGCAACAACGGCATCACCCGTCAGGGGGGCGGCAGC
>WGBS01000090.1 GCA_015494165.1 Gammaproteobacteria bacterium
GATGGGGGTACGCCCACGGTCCCCGAACCGGGAAGCATCCTGCTCCTCGCAGCGGGTCTCGCAGGTGCGCGTCTGGCGCGCCGGCGGTCCCGTCCGGCAGCAATGCTCCAGGGGAGCACGTAGCCGGCCGAAGGCCTGCCCGCCCGAAAGCCAGAGGCGCCCGCGTGGCGCCTCTTTTTTTGGCTGGCTCGGCCAAGACCTTGCGTGTCCCGACAGGCGCCAGGAGCATGCCGGCGAGGCGCGCGGCTCGCGACCCCGAACACGGTATAATAGCCTCGGCCCGCCGGCCGCGAGCCGCGCACCAAAGAGAAACGGGCCACCCGCCTGGGGAGGGAAGGGGACCGTGGCGATCCGGGTCCTGCTGGTCGACGATCAGAAGCTGTTCCTGCGCGGCATCGGCCGCCTGCTGGAGGACCACGCCGACCTCGAGGTCGCCGGCTACGCGACGACGGGCGAGGAGGCCATCCGCATGGTGCGCGAGCACCGGCCCGACGTCGTCCTCATGGACGTCAACATGCCGGGCATCGGCGGCCTGGAGGCGACGCGCCGCATCATCGCCAACCATCCCGAGACGCGCGTCATCATCCTCACGGTGCACGCGGACGATCCCTTCCCGGCGCGGCTGCTCGAGGCCGGCGCCTCGGGCTATCTGACCAAGACCTGCGAGCACGAGGAGATCGTCACGGCGATCCGCAAGGTGCACGCCGGCGAGCGCTACATCGGCGCCGACATCGCCCGCCAGCTCGCGCTCTCCATGCTGCCGGGTGGCGAGCGCTCGCCCTTCGACCGGCTCTCGCAGCGCGAGATGCAGGTCATGCTCATGGTCACGCAGGGCCACAGCATCCAGGAGATCGCCGACAAGCTCTCGCTCAGCCCCAAGACCGTGAGCACCTACCGTTACCGCATCTACGAGAAGCTCGGGGTCGGCAACGACGTCGAGCTCACCCACCTCGCCATGCGCTACGGCATGCTCGAGCGCCTCGAGGGCGGCGAGGACGGCGGGCTCGGGACCGCCGCCGCCGACCGCGCCTGAGGCCCCGCCGGAAAACGGACGCTCCGCGTCACCGTGCCGACGTCACAGGTCGGCCGTGACGGCGGTCACGTCTGGCCGCGGTACACCGCATTCCTGGGAAAGCGCTGCAAGAGTTCTCCCCAACCTACTGGCAAACATGCATTTTCCATGATTTCCAGCGCCGGATCAGCCGCTTACGCGGCGTTCCTGGCACGTCCCCTGCACCGCTGCCGCCGAACCCCTGCCGCGCCCCGGACGACCCAGGGCGTGAGGGAGGAGGGCGGCACCGTGATCGACGTCCTGCTGCTGGAGGCGCAGAACCTGGTCCGCACCAGCCTGCGGCGGCTGCTCGCGGACCTGCCGGACCTGCGCGTGGTGGCAGAGGCCGGCGACTGCGACGAGGCGGTGCGGCTCGCGCGCCGGCATCGCCCGGACGTGCTGCTGCTCGCCGTCACACGCCCCGACGTCCACTGCCTGGACGCGTGCGTGCGCTTCTCGCGCTGGTTCCCCTCGGTGTCCGTGCTCGCCCTGGTGGCTGAGGAGGACGTGCACATCGCCGAGCGCATGCTCGCGGCCGGCGCCACCGGCTGCCTGACGCTGCAGGCCGGGCGTGAGGAGCTCGAGGAGGCGCTGCACGCGATGGCCGCGGGCGAGCGCTACGTGAGCGACGGCATCGCGCGCGCGCTGGCCGTGCAGCGCATCCTGCCGGAGGCCGCCTCGCCCTTCTCGCGCCTGACCCACCGGGAGTTCCAGATCCTGCTCATGATCGCCGAGGGCGCCGAGGTCGCCGACATCGCGGATCGCCTCGCCCTGACCCGCAAGACCGTGTGCGGGCATCGCCAGCGCATCTTCGCCAAGCTCGGGGTGCGCACCGAGGTCGAGCTCCTGCATCTGGCCTGGCGCCACGGCCTCGTCCCCGCCCCGCCCGTCGAGGGGGGCGAACGCGCGCGCGAGCGCAGCCCCAGCGCCTGAGCCTCCATCGCGCGGCCGCCGCGGCGTGCTACCATGGGCCGGCACGCACGGCGCGCCGGCCGCCGCGCGTGCGTGGTGGAGGAGGACAGGGATGAACGAGGCACGGATCCGCGCCCCGGAGCTTCCCGCCGAGCTGGAGTGGTTCAACACCGAGCGCCCCATCCGGCTCTCGGAGCAGCGCGGCAAGGTCGTGCTGCTCGACTTCTGGACCTACTGCTGCATCAACTGCATGCACATCCTGCCGGACCTCCGCTATCTGGAGGACAAGTACGGCGACAGCCTCTGCGTCATCGGCATCCACTCGCCCAAGTTCCCGAACGAGCGCGTCGGCGAGCAGGTCCGCAAGGCCATCGCGCGCTACCACATCCGCCACCCGGTGGCCCACGACCCGGCCTTCCGCGTCTGGCGCACCTACGGCATCCGCGCCTGGCCCTCGGTGCTGTTCATCGACCCCGAGGGCTACGTGGTGGGCGTGCTGCCCGGAGAGGGGCGCCGGCGCCAGCTCGACGCCCTGATCCAGCAGCACCTCGAGGCGGCCGAGCGCAAGGGCATCCTCAACCCCGAGCCGCTGCCGCTGCGCCGCGAGCGCCTGGGCGGAGGCGTGCTGAGCTTCCCGGGCAAGGTGGTCGCCGCCGGCGAGCGGCTCTTCGTGAGCGACAGCGGCCGCAACCGCGTGCTGGAGCTCAATGCCCACGGGCGCGTGGTGCGCATCTTCGGGTCCGGCACGCCGGGCCTCGTGGACGGCGCCGAGACCGAGGCCGCCTTCTGCGAGCCGCAGGGGCTCGCCGCGGTCGGCGACTACGTCTACGTGGCCGACCGCGGCAACCACGCCATCCGCCGCATCGATCGCGTCAGCGCCGAGGTGCACACCGTGGCGGGCACGGGCCGGCAGGGCCGGGTCCCCGGGGCGCCCTCGGACCGCCCGCTCGAGGTGCCGCTCAACTCGCCGTGGGACCTGGCCCACCACGAGGGCGTGCTCTACATCGCCATGGCGGGCCAGCACCAGATCTGGCGCCTGGACCTCGCGCGCAACGTCATCGCCCGCCTCAGCGGCTCGGGGCGCGAGGACCTGGTCGACGGGCCCGCCGAGCAGGCGGCCTTCGCGCAGCCGTCGGGCCTCGCCGCCGGCATGGCCTGGCTCTACGTGGCCGACAGCGAGAGCTCGGCCATCCGGCGCGTGCGCTATTCCGACGGGCTGGTCGAGACCCTGGTGGGGCAGGGGCTGTTCGAGTTCGGCGACCGCGACGGCGTCGGGCGCGAGGCGCGCCTCCAGCACCCGCTGGGGCTGGCCTACGACGGGCGCCGCGACTGCCTGTGGATCGCCGACACCTACAACCACAAGGTGCGCAAGCTCGACCTGCGCACCCGCACCCTGACCACGCTGCCGGTGGGCTGCACGCTCGACGAGCCGGGCGGCATCTCCTGGGACGGCAGGCGGCTGTGGGTTGCGAACACCAACCGCCATGAAATCGTCCGCGTCGCCCCCGACTCCGGCGAGTGCGCCGCGCTCGAGGTGGTCGTGCCGGAGGTGGACCTGCTGCCGTAGGCCGGGCGGGCGCGGTCCTATAATGAGCATATGGCGGACCGCGCCCGCGAGCCCTTCGATCCCCGCGCCTTCGTCCGCACCCTCAGCACCCGCCCCGGCGTCTACCGCATGCTGGGAGCGGACGGAGAGGTGCTCTACGTGGGCAAGGCGCGCAACCTGCGCCGGCGCGTCGGCAGCTACTTCTCGCGGCCGGCGCTGTCGCCGCGCCTGCACGCGCTGCTCTCCCAGGTGCGCGCGATCGAGGTCACCATCACGCGCAGCGAGGCCGAGGCGCTGCTCCTCGAGAACCGGCTCATCAAGGCGCACCGGCCGCGCTTCAACGTGCTGCTGCGCGACGACAAGAGCTATCCCTACATCTACGTCTCCACCGAGGACGAGTACCCGCGCATCGCCTTCCACCGCGGCCCGCGGCGGCGACCGGGGCGCTACTTCGGACCCTACCCGAGCGCGGGCGCGGTGCGCGAGACCCTGAGCCTGCTGCAGAAGGTCTTCCGCCTGCGCACCTGCGAGGACAGCGTCTTCCGCAACCGCTCGCGCCCCTGCCTGCAGCACCAGATCGGGCGCTGCTCGGCGCCGTGCGTGGGGCTCATCGGGCGCGAGCGCTACGCGCGCGACGTCGCCGACACGCTGCTCTTCCTCGAGGGCCGGGGCGAGGCCCTGATCGAGGACATGGTGCGGCGCATGGAGGCGGCGGCCGAGGCGCTCGAGTTCGAGCAGGCGGCGCGCTACCGCGACCAGATCGCCGCGCTGCGCAAGGTCGCCGCGCGCCAGTACGTCGAGGGCGAGCGCGGCGACGTGGACATCGTCGCCGCGGTGGCGGAGGGCGGCCAGGCCTGCGTGCAGCTCTTCACGGTGCGCGGCGGGCGCAACCTCGGCAACCGCGCCTGGTTCCCGCGCGTGCCGCCGGGCGCCGACGCCGCCGAGGTGCTGGAGGCCTTCCTCGGCCAGCACTATCCGGGCCGGGAGATCCCGCGCACGCTCGTCGTCCACCCCGCGCCGGCCGACGCCGCGGTCCTCGCCGATGCGCTCTCGGCCGCGGCCGGCCACCGCGTCGAAGTCCTGAGCCGGGTGCGGGGCGCGCGCCGGCGCTGGCTGGAGACGGCGATCGAGAACGCGCGCGCGGCGCTGGCCGCGCGCCTCGCGAGCCGCACGGGGCTCGCCGCGCGCCTGGAGGCGCTGCGCGAGAGCCTCGGCCTGCCCGAGACGCCGGAGCGCATCGAGTGCCTGGATGTCAGCCACACGATGGGCGAGCGCACCGTGGCGGCCTGCGTGGTCTTCGACGCCGAAGGGCCGGTCAAGAGTGACTGGCGCCGCTACAACATCGAGGGCGTGGCGCCCGGCGACGACTACGGCGCGCTGCGCCAGGCGCTCGAGCGACGCTACGCGCGCCTGCAGCGCGAGCACGGGCCGCTCCCCGACGTGCTCCTCATCGACGGCGGGCGCGGGCAGGTGGCCGAGGCCGCGCGCGTGCTGGCCGCGCACGGCGTCGAGGGCGTGACGCTCGTCGGCGTCGCCAAGGGCCCGGAGCGCCGTCCCGGGATGGAGCGGCTCTACCTCCCGGGACGGCGCGAGCCGCTGCGGCTCAGCCCGGACGCGCCGGCCCTGCACCTCATCCAGCAGATCCGCGACGAGGCGCACCGCTTCGCCATCACCGGCCACCGCCAGCGCCGCGGCCGCGCGCGGCGCACCTCCGTGCTGGAGGGGATTCCGGGCATGGGGCCGCGCCGGCGCCAGACGCTGCTCAAGCACTTCGGCGGCCTGCAGGAGGTCATGCGCGCGGGCGTCGAGGACCTCGCGCAGGTGCCGGGCATCAGCCGCGTGCTGGCGCAGCGCATCTACGACGCGCTCCACGGCGAGGCGGCCTGATGGGCGTCGCCCTCAACCTCCCCATCGCTGTCACGCTGGTGCGGATCGCGCTGATCCCGATCCTGGTGCTCGTCTTCTACCTGCCGGTGTCGTGGAGCTCGATCGCCGCGGCGCTGGTCTTCGCCCTGGGGGCGCTCTCGGACTGGCTCGACGGCTATCTCGCCCGGCGCCTGTCGCAGACCTCGCCCTTCGGGGCCTTCCTCGACCCGGTGGCCGACAAGCTCATGGTGGCCGTGGCCCTGGTGCTGCTGGTGCAGGCCGATCCCACGCCGTGGCTCGCGGTGCCGGCGGCGGTCATCGTCGGCCGCGAGATCGTCATCTCGGCGCTGCGCGAGTGGATGGCCGAGGTCGGCAAGCGCGCGCACGTGGCGGTCTCGCTGGTGGGCAAGTTCAAGACCGGCGTGCAGATGGCGGCGCTGCTGTGCATGCTCTACCGCCAGCCGCTCGCGGGGCTGCCCGTGTACGAGACGGGCTTCGCGCTGCTCTACGTGGCCGCGGGCCTCACGCTGTGGTCCATGGTCATGTACCTGCGCGCCGCGCTCGCCGCGCTGCGCGCCGGCGCGCGCGGCGCCGCCTCGGGCTGACAGGCGCGCGCGGCGCGCGCTATGATTACGCGCCCCGCGGGCGATCCCGCGGGCCACCGCGGGCCAGGTGGCAGAGTGGTTATGCAGCGGCCTGCAAAGCCGTGTACGTCGGTTCGATTCCGGCCCTGGCCTCCAACCCCCTTCCCCTTCGGTCACGCCCGCCTCAGCCGCGCCGCGCGGCGAGCGCATCGCGCGGCAGCCAGATCCACCCCTCGCGCTCCGGCGTGCCGGGCGGCGGCGGCGCCAGGGTGCCGGGCCGCAGGGCGAAGCGGCGCGCGAGCAGGGCACAGAGCAGGGCGTCCTCGCGGTCGCGCCGTTCCGGCGCGCCGCGGGCGCCGCGCAGCACCGCGGCGGCGAGCGCCGCCGCCTCGGCGCGCAGGCCCGGCGAGCGGCGCAGTCCGGTCGGATAGGTCTCGACGGCGGTGAGGCAGGCCCCGTCCGACCAAACGCCACAGCCCGTCGAAACCGGCGCGAAGCGCGCCAGCGCGTGCATCGCCTTCGTGGCCTGGCTTCCGATCATGTCCTTGAGCGGGGAGAGCGGCCACAGTCCGTGGCGCATGAGCCGGCGCTCGGCGGCCGGATGCAGGTAGGGGTTCTCGGCATGGGTGCCGATCGGGCCGGCGGGACGGCGTTCCGCGGCGAGGGCGAGAAAGGGCTCGGGGAAGCCGAGCGGGGCGTCGATCGCCAGCACGGCGCGCGCCCCGCGGGGCATCCGCACGCCGCACAGCCCGAGCAGCGCCTCGACCCACTGCCGGGCGCCGTCGGCGCCGTTGATCACGGGACGCAGGTTCCCGCGCCAAGGCGCGCCGCACAGGCGGCCAGCGCGGTCGAGCACAACGAGGGCGTCGCGGCTTCGGGCGTTGCGCTCGCAGTTCCAGCCGCCCACGTCCCAGCCGATCACGAGCAGCGGCCCGCGCCGGCTGCGCGGCGGCCCGCCGCGCGGCGTCACCGCCGGCCTCCGCGCGCCAGCGTGCCGCGGCCGGCGCTACAATCGCGCGGACGTGCCCGGGTGGCGGAACTGGTAGACGCAGGGGACTTAAAATCCTCTGGCCTCGGCCGTGCCGGTTCGAGTCCGGCCCCGGGCATCAACGCGTTACGAAGCGAACCTGAGAGCGTCCCGAAAGGCGGCGCGCATCCCGGGAGGGCAGGGCGATGAGAGGCTGGCACAGGACAGGGGCGATTGGGCTCGTCGCGCTCGCAGCGGCGGCGGGTGCCGCCGCGGACGAGGGGAAGGGGATCCGCGTGACGCTGGTGGCGCAGGCCGCGCGCAGCGTGACGCCCGACCGGGCTTGGGCGCGCGTCGTCGCCCAGGCCGAGGACGCGCGCCTGGAGGCGGCGGCGCGACAGGCGCGGCGGCTCGCCGAGCGTGCCATCGCCACCGCGCGCCGCACCGAGGGCGTGGAGCTCGAGACCGAGGGCTATCAGACCCACGACCTCCGCGAGGCGGGCCGGCGCACCGGCTACCGCGTGCGCTACGTCCTGCGCCTGGAGGCACCGGGTGCCGAGACCCTGGGACGCGTCCTCGGGGAGCTCACGGCCGCTGGGCTGCGCATCGAGGGCGTGGGATTCTCCCTGGCGCCGGGCACACGCGCGCGTGTGCGCCGCGAGCTCGTCACGGAGGCGTTGCGCCGCCTGCGCGAGGAAAGCGCGCTGGTCTGCCGCGCCCTCGGTCACGAGCGCTACCGCATCCTGCGGGTCGACCTGGGCGGCGCGCCGCCGCCCGTACGCCCCATGATGATGGCGGCGGCAGCGGAGCGGGCCGCGCCGCTGCCGCTCGTGCCCGGCACCCGGCGCATCGAGGTGCGCGTGCGCGGCGAGGTGCTCGTGGGCGCCGACACCGGCACCCCCTGCCGGACACCCGGCACGCCCCGTTAGGGCGCCACCGGCCGCCGCCCCCGGAAGACCAGGGTCTCGCCCGGGCGCAGGACGCGCACCGGCACACCGGCCGCGCGCGCGGCGCGCGCGAAGCCGTCCGGGTCCTGCGTCAGCACCGGAAAGGTGCCGTAGTGATGGGGGACCGCAAGCCGTGCGCGCACCGCAACCGCGGCTTGCGCCGCCGCCTCCGGCTCCATGCCGAAGTGGCCGCCGATGTTGATCAGGGCGAGATCGGGCCGGAAGCGCTCGCCGATCCGCTCCATGCCCGGGAAGTAGGCCGTGTCGCCGGTGTGGTAGATCGTCGGCCCTCCGCGGATGCGGAGCACGAAGCCCGTCGCCGGCCCGCCGTAGACCAGCGCCGGCGCGCCGGGCGCGGGCTTGGGCACCCGCAGCCCGCCCGAGTGCACCGCGGGCACCATGGCGACGGTGACCTCGCCGTCGGCGACCGTGATCTCGCCGCCTACGTTCATGAGCGTCTGGAGCCCCGCCTGCGCGCGCGGGAAGCCGAGCACGGCCGCCATGTTCGTGCCGAGCTCGTAGCTCGCGACGAGCCGCGCGCCGGTGCGGCGCGCGAGCGCCACTGCATCGCCCACGTGGTCCGAATGGGCGTGCGTGACCAGGATGTAATCGAGCCGCTTCACCGCCGCGACCGGATCGCGCCCGCCGGACGCGGCCGGGTTGCGCGGGTTGCGCAGCCACGGGTCGATCATGAGCACGTGGCCGCGCGGGGTGACGATCTCGAAGGCCGCGTGGCCGTGCCAGGTGATGCGCGTCTCGCCGGCCGCCTCCGGCGCCGCGGGCGCGCGCGCCGCAGCGAGGGCCGGCGAGGCGAGCATCAGCCCGAGGGCCGCTGCCGTCAGTCTCCTGCTCATTGCGTCTCTCCTCCGTCCGCCTGCGCGTCGTGGCGCCGCCCGCGTTCATCACGGCCTCCTTGCTCCTCCTCGGTGCCTTCCTGCGCCTCGTACGCGGGCACGCCGTCGAGGCCGTCCAGCATGGGGACGAACGCGACGGGAAGCAGCCGCCGCCGGGTGATCCCGCCCTCGGGGTCCTTCTCGACCAGCACGAGCTCCTGCCCCCACTCGCCGCCCACGGGGATCACGAGCCGCCCGCCCGGGGCGAGCTGCTCGACGAGCGCCTCGGGGATCTCCCGTGCCGCGGCGGCGACCAGGATGCCGTCGTAGGGCGCCGCCTGCGGCCAGCCCGTGTGCCCGTCGGCCACGTGCACCTCGACGTTGCCGTAGCCGAGCTCGGCGAGGCGGCGGCGCGCGGCCTCCGCCAGCGGCGCGATGCGCTCGAGGGTCACGACCCGATCCACGAGCTCGGCCAGCACCGCCGCCTGGTAGCCCGAGCCCGCGCCCACCTCGAGCACGCGGTGCGTGGGCCGCGGGTGCAGGAGCTGCGTCATGAGGGCGACGATGAAGGGCTGCGAGATGGTCTGCCCCTTTCCGATCGGCAGCGGCGCGTTGTCCCAGGCGCGATGCGCGAGCTCCGGCGGCACGAAGCGCTCGCGCGGCACGCGCCGCAACGCCTCGGCCACGCGCGGGTCGAGCCGGTCCTCGCCCGTGCTCGCGCCCGTCAGCCGCATCTCGGCGTCGATCTCGCGCAGGAGGCGCTCGCACGCCGCGGTGCCGGGGCCGGAATGGCGGTGCTCGCCCACGAGCCGATTCTAGCAGCGGGCGCCGCGCGCGGCGCGATTGAAAGCCGCCGCGCGCGCCCCCAACTGTGGGCACATCCGCACCACGGAACGGAGGACCCGACCATGGCAGAGGCACAGCAGCAGCAGACGACGGGCGAGGCGCAGCGGCAGGCGGCGCCTGCAGAGGAGGGCAAGGCGCCGGCGCGCACCGAGCAGAAGGCCCCGGCGCGCGCGGTCTCCCCCTTCGAGGAGATGGAGCGGCTGTTCGAGCAGCTCATGCCGCGCGGCTGGCTGCGGCCCTTCCGCGTGGAGTGGCCGAGCCTGCCGGAGTGGCGCACCGCCTTCGAGATGCGCATGCCGCGCGTGGACGTCATCGACCGCGACAAGGAGGTGGTCGTGCGCGCCGAGGTGCCGGGCGTGCGCCGCGAGGACCTCGAGGTGTCGGTCGCCGACAACAGCATCACCATCCGCGGGCAGACCTCGCGCGAGGAGCGCGAGGAGAAGGGCGAGTACGTGCGGCGCGAGCGCGTGCACGGCGAGTTCTCGCGCACCGTGACGCTGCCCGCGGAGGTCGATCCGGACCGCGCCCAGGCGAAGTTCCGCGACGGCGTCCTGGAGGTGACGATCCCCAAGGTCGAGCGCGCGCGCCGGCGCGTGGTCAAGGTCGAGTGAGGCGCCCCGGCCGGGCGGCACGTTGCGGGCCCGCCGCCCCTGGCCTATAAAGGGCCAGGAGCGGCGGAGGGAAGGGGTTGCAGCCGTGCGTGCCGTCTGGTCCGGGCATCTGGTCGTCTCGCTGGTCGCGGTGCCGGTGCGGCTCTATGCGGCCGTCTCGCGTGCGGGCCGTGTGGAGCTCCACCTGCTGCACCGCGGCTGCGGCGAGCGCATCCACTACCAGCCCGTGTGCCCCGTGCACGGCCCGGTCGAGCGCAGCGAGCTCGTGCGCGGCTACGAGTACGAGCCGGGCCGCCACGTGGTGCTGGACGACGAGGCGCTCGCCTCGATCCGCCTGCGCACCACGCGCGTGCTCGAGGTCGAGGGCTTCGTCGCCGCGGGCAGCATCGACGAGGTCTATCACGAGACGCCGTATTACCTGATGCCGGACGGCCCCGTGGCCGCAACGGCCTATGCCGTGCTGCGCGAGGCCCTCGCGCGCACGCGCAGCGAAGCGCTCGGGCGGGTGACCTTCGGCGGCCACGAGCACACCGTCCTCGTCGGTCCGCACGGCCGCGGGCTGCGCGTGCTGACGCTCCGTCCCCACCAGGCCGTGGTGGCGGAGGAGACGGTCTTCGCCGAGCTGCCGGAGGCGCGCGTGGATCCCGAGGCGCTGCGCCTCGCCGAGCGCCTCGTCAGCGAGCGGCGCACCACGCCCGACCCTTCGCGCTTCCGCGACCGCTACGAGGAGGCCCTGCTCGAGCTCGTGCAGGCGCGCCTGGCCGGGCGCGCGCCCGAGGCGCAGCCCGAGTCCGAGACCGCGCGCGTGGTGGACTTCCTCGAGGCGCTCAAGCGCAGCCTCGAAGGCGGCGAGCGGCCGCGCAAGCGCGCGCCGGCGCCGAGCCTCGCGGGCCGCGGCGCGACGGCCACGGCGCGGCGCCGCCGCGGAGGGCGGCAGCGCGGCGCGTGAGCCTGCCCGAGCGCATCGCGCCCATGCTCGCGCGGCTCGCGGCGCGGCCCTTCGACTCGCCGGCATACCTCTTCGAGGTCAAGTGGGACGGCACGCGCTGCCTCGCCTTCGTCGAGCGCGGCGGCGTGCGCCTCCAGAACCGCCGCTTCCACCGCATCGAGTGGCGCTACCCCGAGCTCGCCGTCCTGGCGGGGCTGGAGCGCGGGAGCGTGCTCGACGGCGAGGTCGTGGTCCTGCACGAGGGGCGCGCCGACTTCGAGCGCCTGCAGCGCCGCGAACAGGCCCCCGACCCGGCACGCGCGGCGGCGCTCGCGCGCGTGCTGCCCGCGACCTACGTCGCCTTCGACCTGCTCTACGAGCGGGGGCGGGCGATCCTGCGCCGCCCGCTGGAGGAGCGCCGCGAGCGCCTGCGCGCGCTGGTCGCGCCGCGGCAGGGGCCGGCGCTCCTCTTCTCCGAGCACGTCGCGGGCGCGGGACGGCGCTTCTTCGACGAGGTGACGGCGGCGGGCCACGAGGGCGTCATGGCCAAGCGCCGCGACAGCCCCTACCTGCCCGGCGTGCGCTCGCGCGCCTGGCTCAAGGTCAAGGCGCAGCGCGAGGGGCGCTTCGCGGTGATCGGCTACCTCCCGCGGCCCGGCGAGGCCGCGGTCTCCTCGCTGCTCCTCGGCGAGCGTGCCGGCGGGCGCTGGCGCTACCGCGGCCGCGTCGCCGCCGGCCTCGGCGAGCGCGCGCGGCGTGCGCTCCACGCCGAGCTCTCGCGCCTGCCGCCGCTGGGTGCGCCCGTTGCGGGCGCGGTGCCCGCACGCGCGCGCCTGGTGCGCACCGGGCTGCGCGCGCGTGTGCGCTACCAGGACCTCACGCGCGCGGGCCTGCTGCGCGCGCCCGTGCTGCTGGGGCTGGAGCGGGTGCCGGCGTGAGCGGCGCCTTCGCCGGGCTGCGCGTCGCCTTCACCGGCAGGCTCGACCGCATCGCGCGGCGCCGCGCCGAGGCCCTCGTGCGCGAGGGCGGGGGGCTGCCCGTCCGCCACGTCTCGCGCCGCACCGATCTGCTCGTGGTCGGCATGCGCGGGTGGGGCGTGCTGCCGCGCGGCGAGGTGAGCGCCAAGCTGCGCCGCGCCGAGGCCCTGCGCCGCGCCGGCCATCCCATTGAGATCCTCTCCGAGCGCGCCTTCCTCGCGCGCGCGGGCCTCGGCGCCGCGGGCGGCGTGCGCGAGGACGCCATCCCCCTCGAGCGCGCCGCACGCCTGACGGGCCTGCCGGAGACGCTGCTCGCGCGCTGCGTGGCGCTCGGGATTGTCGGCGACGAGGGCGGCGGCCTCGACTTCGCCGACCTCGCGGGGCTGCGCGGCATCGCGGCGCTCCTGCGCACGGGGGCCGATCCGGCCGAGATCGCGGGCGCGCTCGCGCGCCTTGCGCGCCTCATGCCGGAGCTCGAGCGCCCGCTCGCCCAGCTCCGCCTCCTGCGCCGCGACGGGCGGCTGGTCGCGGCGCTCGAGGGCGCGCGGCTGACGCCCTGGGGGCAGCTCCTGCTGCCACTCGAGGGCGCGGGCGACGGGCCCGGCGACGTGGACGCGCTCCTCGCCGCGGGCGTCGCCGCGGAGGAGCGGGGCGACTGGCTCGGGGCCGAGCGCAGCTATCGCGCCGCCCTCGCCGCCGACCCCGACTGCGGGGAGGGCTGGTACAACCTCGCCAGCGCCCACATGGCGCGCGGCCGGCTGCGCGAGGCAGAGCGCTGCCTGCGCGAGGCCGTGCGCCGCCTGCCGGGGCTCGCCTCCGCCTGGTACAACCTGGGCTACGTGCTGGACGAGCTCGGACGGCCGGGGGCGGCCCTGCGCGCCCTGCGGCGCGCGGTGCGCCTGGCGCCTGGGCACGCCGACGCGCACTTCAACCTCGCCGTGGTCGCCGAGCGCCTCGGCCGCGCGGGCGAGGCGCTCGCGCACTGGCGCGCCTGCCTCGAGCTGAGCGGCGACCGCGAGGTGCGCGCGCTCGCGCGCCGGCGCATCCGCGCGCTCGAGGCCGCCGCGCGCGAGGCGTCCCGGGCGCGCTCCTGAGGCGTACCGGGACGGCGGCCCTCAGGGGCGCCAGAAGGCGGGGCTGAACAGGACGAGCAGGGTGAAGACCTCGAGGCGGCCGAGCAGCATGGCGACGACGGCGATCGCCTTCGCGGCGTCGTTCACGTGCTGGAAGGAGGCGCTCACCTCGCCGAGCCCCGGGCCGAGGTTGTTGATGCACGCCACCACCGCCGAGAAGGCCGTCACCTGATCGAGGCCGGTGGCCATCATCAGGACCATCAGCACCACGAAGCTCGCCACGTACACGGCGAAGAAGCCCCACACCGCCGAGGCGGTGCGCTCCGGCACCACCCGGCCGGCGAGCCGCACCGGGCGCACCGAGTGCGGGTGGGGCAGGCGCACGAGCTCGCGCCAGCCCTGCTTGGCGAGCAGCAGCACGCGCACCACCTTCATGCCGCCCGCGGTCGAGCCCGCGCAGCCGCCCACGATGCCGATGTACATGAGGAACACCGGCGCGAACAGCGGCCAGGCGCTGAAGTCGGCGGTGGTGAAGCCCGTGCTGGTCATGACCGAGACCGCCTGGAACAATGCCTGCCGCAGCGCGCCGAGCGGCGCCGGCGCCGCGCGCGCCAGATGCAGCACCAGCGCCAGCGCCACGCTCGCCAGCGCGAGCAGCGCCACGAAGGCGCGCACCTCGGGGTCGCGCGCGTAGGCGGCGAGCCCCGCGCCCCGCAGCGCCGCGAAGTGCACCGCGAAGTTGGTGGCCCCGAGCGCCATGAAGACCACCGCGAGCGCCTCCAGCAACGGGCTTCCGAAGTAGGCGAAGCTCGCGTCGTGCGTGGAGAAGCCGCCGGTGGACACCGTGGTGAGCGCGTGCGCGACCGCGTCGAAGCCGTCCATGCCCGCCAGCCGGTAGGCGAGGGCGCACAGCGCCGTCAGCCCCAGGTAGATCAGCCACAGGGCGCGCGCCGTGTGCAGCAGGCGCGGGGTGAGCTTCTCCTCCTTCATCGGCCCCGGGATCTCGGCGCGGTAGAGCTGCATGCCGCCCATGCCGAGCATGGGCATCACCGCCACCGCCAGCACCACCACGCCCATGCCGCCCAGCCACTGCAGGAGCGCCCGATAGAGGAGGATGGACGGCGCCTGCTGGTCGAGCCCGCTCATGACCGTCGCGCCCGTGGTCGTGAAGCCCGAGACCGCCTCGAAGACGGCGTCGAGCGGGCGCAGATGCGGCCCGAGCACGAAGGGCAGGGAGGCGCACAGCCCGAGCACGACCCAGAACAGCGCCACCACGAGGAAGCCGTCGCGCGGGCGCAGGTCCGCGCTCGCGCCCCGCACCGGCAGCCACAGCGTGAGGCCCAGGGCCACGGTGAGCAGCGTCGCCTCCGCGAAGTGGACGGCCTCGCCGTCCGCCGCCGCGACCGAGACGAGCATGGGCACGAGGAGCGTCGCCCCGAACAGGAGCAGGAGCTGGCCGAGGAGCCGCTGGATGGCCGGGCGCGTCACGGCGCGCCAGTATACGCCGC
>WGBS01000091.1 GCA_015494165.1 Gammaproteobacteria bacterium
GGAGGGTGAAGGGCGGCTCGCCTTCCGGCGCATGCCACAAGGTCTGGCCGGGACAGCCGATCGCGCGCACCGTCCCCGCCTCGGCGCCCGCGGCCTGCAGCACGGCCTCCACCGCGCGCGCGAACAGCGCGCCGAGCTCGGCGTCGAGGCGCCCGAGCTCTGCCAGCGCGATGCGGCCCTCGCCGATCGCGCGCTCCAGGACGGCGCGCAGCGGCTCCGGCATGGGCAGCGTCCGTGCCGCCTCGAGCGCCAGCCCGCCTTGCGCATCGAAGCGCACCAGCGCCGCATCCACGCCGTCGAGGCTGGTGCCCGACATCAGGCCGACGTAGCGCTCGGTCTCCGTCATGGGGACGTGCCGGCGCGGGCGGTCGCTCAGTCGCGCCGGGCGATCTGCACGCGGCGCAGGGTGTCGAGGGCGGCCACCAGCGGGGCCGTGCGGCGGCGGAAGTCCTCGCGGTAGCGCGCGGGCACGGGGCGCGCGGCCGGCAGGCGCACCGTGAGCGGGTTGCGGTGGACGCCGTCGACGCGGAACTCGTAGTGCAGGTGCGGGCCGGTGGCGAGGCCCGTGGCGCCGACATAGCCGATCACCTGCCCCTGGCGCACGCGCCGGCCGGCGCGCAGCCCGCGCGCGAAGCGCGACAGATGCGCATAGACCGTCACGTAGCGCGCGCCGTGGCGGATCATCACCACCTTGCCGTAACCCCCCTTGCGCCCGCGGAAGATCACCTTGCCGTCGCCCGTGGCCTTGACGGGTGTGCCGCGCGGGGCGGCGTAGTCGACGCCGCGGTGGGCGCGGATGCGGTTGAGCACGGGGTGGCGGCGGCGGAGCCGAAAGCGCGAGCTGATGCGGGTGAAGGCCACGGGCGTGCGCAGGAAGGCCCGGCGCACGCTGCGCCCCTCCGGCGTGTAGTAGCCGGTGCGGCCCTCGGGGTCGGTGTAGCGCACCGCACGGTAGACACGGCCCCGGTTGACGAACTCCGCGGCGAGTATCTCGCCTTCGCCCACGCGCTCGCCGTCGCGGTAGAGCACCTCGTAGATCACGCGGAAGCGGTCGCCGGGACGAAGATCGAGGGCGAAGTCGATGTCCCAGCCGAAGATGCCGGCGAGCGCCATGGTCAGGCGGTCCGAGAGGCCGGCGCGCTGGGCGGCGGTGAAGAGCGAGTCCTCGATGACGCCGGCGGCGTGGGCCTGGCGGTGCTCGAGCGGGTGCTGGAGGATCCGGGCGCGGTAGCCGTCGCCCGCGCGGCGCACCTCGAGCGTGCGCTCGGGGCCGAGCGGGTAGCGCAGCGCCGCCACCGCGCCGTCCCCGTCGCGGGCGAGCAGGATGCGCTCGCCGGGACGCAGCCGGCGCAGGCGGCGCGCCTCGCGCCCGCTCGTGACGAGCGCGTGCACGGTGCGCGGGCCGACGCCCTCGCGGGCCAGCAGCCGCGCGAGGCTGTCGCCGCGCCGCACAGTGAGCGTGCGCCAGCGCGGCGCGGCGGCCGTTCCCGGCGCGCCGGGCCCGGCGACGGCGCCTCCGGCGGCTTCCTCCCGGACGGGATCCCCTCCGGCAGGCGCCGGCATGCCGCTGCCTGCGTCCGCGCGGGCCGGGAGGGCCAAGGGGTGCTCGACCACGGCCGGCGGCGGCTCGCGCGAGGCCTCCCCCGAGGGCGGGGCGAGGAGCGCCGCGAGCGCCGCCGCCGCCACCGCGAGCCCCGCGCCGGCCGCGGCCGCGCGGCGCGGGATCGCCCGCCGCGCGCGCGGCTGGGGCAGGTGCTTGCAGTCGCGGTTGAAGAAGCGGGTGTAATCCATCGTCCCGGCGCGCCTTCTCCCCGCGAACCATAGACGCGCCCCGGGCGGGGGTCAACGGCACGCAGCCCTTGCGCGCGCCCGGGCGCCGCTTATCCTGTACGCCCTTTCCGCACGGGGGCTTCGCCATGACCACCGCCGAGGAAGCGCTGGCCGAGCTGCGCCGCGGCACCGAGGAGATCGTGCGCGAGGAGGAGCTCCTCGAGCGCCTGCGCGCCGGGCGCCCGCTGCGCGTCAAGGCCGGCTTCGACCCCACCGCGCCCGACCTGCATCTGGGCCACACGGTGCTGCTCAACAAGCTGCGCCGCTTCCAGGACCTCGGCCACGAGGCGATCTTCCTCATCGGCGACTTCACCGCCATGATCGGCGACCCCTCGGGGCGCAGCGCGACGCGCCCGCCGCTGACGCGCGACGAGGTGATCGAGAACGCGCGCACCTACGAGGAGCAGATCTACAGGATCCTCGATCCCGAGCGCACGCTCGTCATGTTCAACTCGAGCTGGATGGGCGAGATGGACGCCGCGGGTCTCATCCGGCTCGCCGCGCGCTGGACCGTGGCGCGCATGCTCGAGCGCGACGACTTCGCCCGCCGCTACGCCGAGGGCCGTCCCATCGCCATCCACGAGTTCCTCTACCCGCTCATCCAGGGCTACGACTCGGTGGCGCTCAAGGCGGACGTCGAGCTCGGCGGCACGGACCAGAAGTTCAACCTCCTCGTCGGCCGCGAGCTGCAGCGCGACTACGGCCAGCCGCCGCAGGTGATCATGACCCTGCCGATCCTCGAGGGGCTCGACGGCGTGCAGAAGATGTCGAAGTCGCTCGGCAACTACGTCGGCATCACCGAGCCGCCCGAGGAGCAGTTCGGCAAGCTCATGTCGATCTCGGACACGCTCATGTGGCGCTACTTCGAGCTGCTCAGCTTCCGCCCCGCGGCCGAGATCGAGCGCCTGCGGCGCGAGGTCGCTGAGGGGCGCAACCCCATGGAGGTGAAGTTCGAGCTCGCCGAGGAGCTGGTGGGGCGCTTCCACGGCGCCGAGGCCGCACGCCGCGCCAAGGAGGCCTTCATCGCCCGCTTCCGCCGCCACGAGCTCCCCGAGGACCTCCCGGAGACCACGGTGGCCGCCCCCGGCGGGCGCATCCGGCTGGCCAACCTCCTCAAGGAGGCGGGGCTGGTCCCCTCGACCTCCGAGGCCCTGCGCATGATCCGCCAGGGCGCGGTGCGCATCGACGGCGAGCGCGTCTCGGACGCCGCCCTTGAGATCGAGGCGGGCGGGGTCCATGTTTATCAGGTCGGCAAGCGCCGCTTCGCCCGCGTCCGCGTCGAGGCGTCCGACGGCTGACGCGGGGGGCGGCGTCATGTTCTGCCCGCCCGGCGGCGGGCGGCGCCGGGGCCCGGAACCCGCCCCGGCGCCACGCGACGGGCCCCAGACCATGGCCGAGCGGCAAGGCGCCTGGCCGGCCCGGGGCGAAGGGGGAGACTTGCTCTTCGAACGCGCCCCGGTCGCCCTGTGGCTCGAGGACCTCTCCGCGGTGCGCGGCTGGCTCGCGGCGCGCGGCGTGCGCGCGCCGTCCGTCGCGGAGCTGTTTGCCGGCGGTGCGGAAGCGGTCGTCGAGTGCCTGCGCCGCGTGCGCGTCCTCGACGTCAACGAGGCCGCCGTGCGCCTCTACGGCGCCCCAGGCCGCGAGGCGCTGCTCTCCGGCCTAGAGCGCATCGTCCGTGCGCCCGAGGTGGCCCCCGCGCTCGCGGCCATCCTCGAGGCCCTGCTCGCCGGGCGCGAGACGGTCACCGTCGAGGCGCGCCAGCGCACCTGGGAGGGGGCGCCGCTCGAGGTCTCCCTCGGCGTGAGCCTGCTGCCCCAGGCACGCGACGACTGGTCGCGTGTGCTGGTTGCGGTGCGCGATCTCACGTCCGTGGCGCGCGTCCGCGACCGGCTGCGCGCCCTCCACGAGGCCACGCCCGACGCCGTCCTGGTACGCGCCGGCGACGGGCGAGTCGCGGATGCCAACGGCGCTGCCGCGCGGATCCTCGGGTGCGCGCGCGAAGACCTCCCGGGAAGGCCCCTGGCCGCCTTCGCCGCCGACGCTGCGGCGCGCAAGGCGCTGGAGGCCGCCGTGCAGCGCGCCCTGCGCGAAGGCGCGGCCGAGGGCGAGTGGACGGCGCGCGGCTGCGATGGGCGCGAGTTCCCGGCCGAGGTGCGGCTGCGCCGGCTGCCCGCGCTGCCGGACGAGGGCACGGGGAGACCCTCGCTGCTCTGTGTGCTGCGCGACGTGGGTGAGCGTCGCGAGGCCGAGCGCGCGCTGCGCGAGTCCGAGGCCAAGTTCCGCGACCTGGCGGAGAAGGCCCTCGTCGGCGTCTACCTGATCCAGGACGGCGTGCTGCGCTATGCCAACCCCCGCCTCGCCGAGATCTTCGGCTACCGCGTCGAGGAGATCGTCGAGGCGCTGCCCGTCAGCGCGCTCGTCCATCCGGAGGACCGCGCGCTCGTGGCCGCCAACGTGCGCCGCAGGCTGGAGGGTGAGGTGGAAGCGCTGCGCTACCGTTTCCGCGGCCTGCGGCGGGATGGCAGCACCGTGCACGTCGAGGTCTACGGCACCCGCACCCTCTACCGTGGGCGCCCGGCCGTCCTCGGCACGTTGCTCGACATCACGGCCCAGCTGGAGGCGGAGGCGGGCGAGCGCCGTCTGCGTGAGGGTCTGCTCGTGCTGGGACGCTGGTCGCGGCGGCTGCTCGGGGCACGCAGCGACGAGCGCCGCTTCCAGCATATGGCCTGCGAGGGCGCCTGCGAGCTCGTCGCCGCGCGCGCCGCCGTCCTCGCGCTCGTCGGCAACGGCGGCATGGCGGGCCCGGGGCGTGAGCTGCCGGTGGTCGCCGCGGCGGGCGACGCCGCCGGCGCCGCCGGGCTCGACGCCGCGGCGCGCGCAGCGGCCCGCAAAGGGAGCGCAGGACGGCCCGTGCGCGCGGCGCTCGAGGGCGGCCAGCATGCGCTCGCGCTGCCCGTGCCCGTCGAAGGCGAGACGGCCGGCGCCCTGGCCGTCGCGCTGCCCGAGCCGCCGGACGAGGTCGCAGAGCGCCTGCTCGGGCTCTACGCGGAGCGTCTCGGCGTGACGCTCGAGAACCTGCGCCTGCTGCGCTCGCTCGAGGAGCGCGTGGCGCGGCGCACGGGCCAGCTCGAGGTCGCCAACCGCGAGCTCGAGTCCTTCGCCTACTCCGTCAGCCACGACCTGCGCGCGCCGCTGCGCGCCATCGACGGCTTCGCGCGCGCGGTGCTCGAGGACCACGGCGAGCGCCTGCCGCCCGAGGGGCGGGCCTACCTCGAGCGCGTCTGCCACGCCGCCGAGCGCATGGGCCGGCTGATCGACGACCTGCTGGCGCTTTCGCGCGTCACCCGCCGTGAGATGCACCGCCGCCCGGTGGACCTGAGCGCGCTCGCCCGCGCCATCGCCGACGAGCTCGCTGTCGACGAGCCGGGCCGCGAGGTGGAGGTGCGCATCGCGCCCGGGCTCGCGGCCGAGGCGGACCCCGGTCTCGTGCGCCTGCTGCTCGAGAACCTGCTGCGCAATGCCTGGAAGTACACCCGCCCGCGCGAGCGCGCGCGGATTGAGTTCGGCGCCGAGCGCGGGGCCGCGGGGGAAACGGTCTTCTACGTGCGCGACAATGGCGTCGGCTTCGACCCCCGCCACGCGGGGCGCCTGTTCCAGCCCTTCCAGCGCCTCCATCGTGACGAGGAGTTCGAGGGCACGGGGATCGGGCTGGCGACGGCCTTCCGCGTGGTGCGCCGCCACGGCGGCCGCATCTGGGCGGAGGCGGCGCCGGGGCGCGGGGCGGTCTTCCGCTTCACCCTCGAGCCCGGGCCCGGCGGCTTGACGGAGGGCGGACCGGGCCTATAA
>WGBS01000092.1 GCA_015494165.1 Gammaproteobacteria bacterium
GGATGGTGGGGACCTCGCCCTCCACGCCCGGCAGGCGGCGCCGCTCCACCGGCCCCAGGCCCTCGAGCTTCTCGGTGTTGACCACGGCGTTCGCCTCGTCGAGCGGCACCGCCGAGCCCGTGTAGCCGGTGCCGCCGCCGCGCGGGATCACGGTGAGGCCGAGGCCGGCGCAGGCGCGCACGATGCCCGCGACCTCCTCCTCGCGGTCGGGCGAGATCACCACGAAGGGCAGCTCCACGCGCCAGTCGGTGGCGTCGGTGGCGTGGGCCACCCGCGCGTAGGGGGAGAAGTCGACGTTGTCTCGCCGGGTGACGCGGGCGAGCGCCCGCAGGGCGCGGCGGCGCAGCTCGAGCTGGCGCGGGAACCAAGCCTCGAAGCGCGCCACGGCCTCGCGCGCCGCCGTGGCGAGCCGCAGCGCCAGCGGGTTGCCCTCGGCGCGCGACTCGATCTCGGCGATGCGCCGGCGCATGGCGGCCACCAGGGCCGCGCGCCGGCCGCGGTCGGCGAGCAGGTCCTCCTGCAGGAAGGGGTTGCGGGAGACGACCCACAGGTCGCCGAGCACCTCGAACAGGAGCCGTGCGGAGATGCCGGTGCGGCGCGAGCCGCGCAGCCGCTCGATCACCTCCCACATCTCCTCGCCGAGGAAGCGGACCACGATCTCGCGGTCCGAAAAGGAGGTGTAGTTGTAGGGGATCTCGCGGATGCGCTGGGTGTCGCTCATCGGCCGCCCGCCAACGGGGGCCGCACATTCTACCGGAAGGGCGGACGTGCCGCAGATCGGCCCCGCACGCAAGAAAGGCGGCGGGGGGCGGTCCGCCCGCCCCCCCGCCGCCCCTTGGTCGCCGGCCCGGGGACCGCGGCCTGTCGGCCGCTTCAGTGCTTGCCCGGCTCGAGGGGCACGCCGCGGCGCTCGTAGGTGATGTAGGCCTCGAGCGCGATCATGCGCGGGTCGTCGAGCGGCAGCGGCTTGCCCTCGAGCGGGTTCTCGATGCACCAGTTGATCATCTGGCGCAGGGTGGCCACCTGCCCGAGCTGCTTCTGGAACTTGGGATAGGTCTCGGGGTGGGTGTTGGCGCCGTTCGGATGGCACATGTCGCAGGAGACCGAGTTGCCGCCCAGCTTGCCGCTGTGGAAGAGCTTCTCGCCCTCCGCGACCACCGCCATGAACTCCTTGCGCCACTTCTCGAGGTCGGCCTTGGTGAACTCGTCGGCGCCGGCCGGGGCGGCCCCCAGGGCGAGCGCCGCCACGCCGGCGGCTGCGAGCCGCTTGATGGTGTCGTGGTACCGCATGGTCCTCGCTCCTCCTCTCGATCCGGGATGCCGCTTGCGCGCCGCCATCAGTAGTGCTCCTGCGGCGGGATGCGCTTGGCCGGGTCCTGGTAGACGGTGTCGGCCGGGTGGCCCTTGGCCGCGTCGAAGCGCACGGTACGCGGGGTGTTCTCCCACAGCTCGTAGTGCATGTTCACCCGGCCGCTGTCGAGATCGAGCCAGCCCCAGCCGGTGCCGTCGCGCTCGCTATGCGGGTCGGCGCGGTTCATGAAGACCGTCAGCTTGGGCACGGCATTCGGCGCCTGCGTGTAGCTGACGGGATAGGGCCAGGGCCAGGCCGTGGACATCATGGCGTAGAAGCTGATGTTGCCGATCTGGTTGTAGAGCACCTGGTGCACGTGGCCGTGGATGACCGTGACCTTGCGGAAGCGCTTGAGCTCGGCCTGCACCTTCTCGGCGTCGTCGGTCCAGAAGTTCCAGGGCTTGAAGACCTTGTAGAGCGGCGAGTGCGAGAGCACCACCACCGGCGTGTCGGACGAGACCTTCGCGAGGTCCTTGCGCAGCCAGCGCAGCTGCTCGTCACCGACGATGAAGGGCGAGCCCTGGGGGTTGTCGAGGCGCGCCATGGCGAGCATGCGCTCCTCGGGCGTCTTCCATTTCCGGATCCAGTCCTCGTAGGTGAGGATGCTGTTGAGGACCACGAAATGCACGCCCTTGTGGTCGAAGCTGTACCGCAGGGGGCTGACCTTGTCGGCCCAGTACTCGCCCATGTCGAGGTAGAAGTCGTGCTCGCCCACCACCCACTTGACGGGCGCGCGCAGCGCGGACATGAGCTCGAGGCCGTGGTCGATCTCGGCGCGCTTGCCGAGCTGGGCGAGGTCGCCGCCGAAGACGACGAAGTCCGGCTTGGGGTACATGAAGTTGACCTCGGCGATGGCGCGCTTCAGCCCCTTGTCGAAGTTGGAGACGAACTTCGCGCCCTTGATCTGGGTGAGGTGCGAATCCGAAATGTAGGCGAAGGTGAAGTTGCGGGCGTCCGACTTGCCCCAGGCGATCTCGACGAGGGACATCGGCGCGGCGGCCGCGGCGGCCGCGGCGCCCGCCCGCTTCAGAAAGCTCCGGCGGGTGATCTTGCTCTGGCTCATGGCTCCACTCCTCCTAGCGTGCCCGCGCGGTGCGCGTCGGGGCCGTCTCGGCCCGCGCGCGCGCCGCCTGCGCGAAGCGCGGGCTGGTCAGCGACTTGAGAAACTCGACGAGGTCCTTCTTCTCCTGCTCGGTGAGCTTGAGCGGCCGGATGCCGCCGTCGAGGAAGTCGTTGGCCTCGCCGCCCTTGTCGTAGAACTCGACGACCTCCTCCAGCGTCTTGAGGCTGCCGTCGTGCATGTAGGGGGCGGTCACCGCCACGTTGCGCAGCGTGGGCGTCTTGAAGCGCCCGAGGTCCGAGATGCGGCCGGTGACGGCGAAGCGCCCGAGCTCCGAGACCTCGGCCTGGGTGAGGACGGACTCGTCGAGGCTCGCCCCCTTGGCCTTGGCCTCGCGGAACTTGGCCACGATCTCGTGCAGGCGCGGGGCGATGCGCTGGAAGCCGACGCCCAGGTTGTGGAAGTCGTTGTCGGTGAAGGTGGCGCTCGTCTGCTCGATCTTGTGGCAGTCCACGCAGCGGCCCTTGGTGCGGAAGATCTTGAGGCCGCGGATGGCGGACTCCGAGAGCGCGCTCTTGTCGCCGCCGTAGAGGTAGCGGTCGAAGGGCGAATCACCGGAGATCACGGTGCGCTCGAAGGCGGCGATGGCCTTGACCACGTGGTCGATGGTCACGGCTTCCGGCGCGACGCCGAAGACCTTGCGGAAGGCCTTGCGGTAGTACGGATCCTTGCGCACCACCTCCACGATGGGCTCGTGGCTCGGCAGGCCGTGCTCGATCGGGTTGACGAAGGGGTCCTTGGCCTGCTCCTCGAGGCTGGGCCGGCGCCCGTCCCAGAATTGGGTGGTGTAGTAGGCGGCGTTCACCACCGTGGGCGTGTTGCGCGTGCCCTTCTGCTTTCGGATGCCTTCGGCCACCGGCAGGCCGTCGGTGAAGGCGAGCTCCGGCTTGTGGCAGCTCGCGCAGCTGATCGTGCCGTCGGCGCTGAAGCGCTTCTCGTGAAAGAGGCGCTCGCCGAGCTTCACCTTCTCCGGGGTGATGGGGTTGTCCGCGGGCACCGGCACGGGCGGCAGGCCCAGGGGCGGCGCCCCCGCGGCCACCGCGGCCCACAGGGTGCCCGCGGCTGCGAGGGTGGAAAGGCTGATGCGGGATCGCATGGCTCCCTCCTCCGGCTCGTTCTTCTTGAGGCGCCCCGCCGGACGGGGCAGATAAAGACTTGGACTAAGTCTATATCTAGAGCCTAGCGCTTCCCTGTCGCGTGTCAAGACGGTGCGGTGGCGGCGAGCGCCCGGCCGGCGCGCGCGCCGGCCGTGTCCGGGCGGGATGATGAGGGAGACGACAGGGAGTTGGCTGGGGGACCAGGATTCGAACCTGGGTTAGCGGGTCCAGAGCCCGCCGTCCTACCGCTAGACGATCCCCCAAGGGTTGGAGACGGGCAACAGTTTACGGGTTACGGCGCGGGATGCAACGGCGTCGGGACCGGAGGCCGGGCGCGCTGCACGTGCCGGAGCAGCGCGTTGAGCATCCGGGTCAGCTCGAGCGAGCGGGCGGCGAGCCGTTGCGCCACGTCGCGCTCCAGCACGCCCAGCTCGGCGGCGATATAGAGCTGTGTACGCAGCTCGCCGCAGGATCCACGCGCGATCCGCAGAAAGCGCGAGAAATCTCTGCGAAAGCCGCGCTCGTGCCCCTCGGCGATGTTCGACGGAACCGAGAGCGCCGAGCGCAGCATCTGGTCACGCAGCGCCCACCACGTCGGTTCGGTAGGAACGTCCTTCGCGGCCTCGTGCACGTCCACGCACAGGCGGCACGCCGCGCGCCATACCCGCAGGTTCTCGAGGGCGTCGGACCGCCTTCCCTGCTGCCGGTGGCCGTCCCTGTCCACCGTACACCGTATCCCGTAAGCCTCGCGTCAGCGCTTGGAGTACTGCGGGCGCTTGCGGGCCTTGTGGAGGCCGGGCTTCTTGCGCTCGACCATACGCGCGTCGCGCGTGACGAGGCCGGCGCGGCGCAGCGCGGGGCGCAGGCTCTCGTCGTAGGCGATGAGGGCGCGGGTGATGCCGTGGCGGATGGCGCCGGCCTGGCCGCTGATGCCGCCGCCCTTGACCGTGACCTTGACGTCGAAACGGTCGGTCATCTCCACGAGCTCGAGCGGCTGGCGCACGATCATGCGCGCCGTCTCGCGGCCGAAGTACTGGTCGAGCGGGCGGCCGTTGACGATGATCTGGCCGCTGCCCCCCTCCTTGAGGAAGACACGCGCGGTGGAGGTCTTGCGCCTGCCGGTGCCGTAGTAGTAGTTCTGGGCCTGTGCCATGTCGCGTGCTCCGGGGCTGCGCTCAGATGTCCAGCGGCTTCGGCTGCTGGGCCTGGTGCGGATGCTCGGGCCCGGCGTAGACCTTGAGCTTCCGGAACATGGCGCGCCCGAGGGGGTTGCGCGGCAGCATGCCGCGCACCGCGCGCTCGATGACGCGCTCGGGGTGCTTCTGCAGGAGCTTCTCGAGGGTGATCGACTTGATGCCGCCGGGGTAGCCCGTGTGCCAGTGGTAGACCTTGTCGGTCATCTTGCGCCCGGTCACGCGGACCTTCTCGGCGTTGACCACGATGATGTAGTCACCGGTGTCCACGTGCGGGGTGTACACTGGCTTGTGCTTGCCGCGCAGGCGCCGCGCGATCTCGGAGGCCAGGCGCCCGAGCGTCTTGCCCGTGGCGTCCACCACGTACCAGTCACGGCGCACCGTCTCGGGCCTTGCGTTGTAGGTCCGCATCGGTCCGTCTCCGCAGAAAAACTGAGGCCTGGAGCGTCCCCGGCGGGGAAGGCGGCATAGGATAGCGGCAGCCCCGCGACGGCACAAGGGGCGGCGCCAGGAAACCGCAAAGACGGATGCACGCGGCCCGGCACGGCGCCCGACGCGCCCGAGCGTCCGGGCGAGACGCCGTGAGCCAAAAAAAAAGGCGCGGCAAGTGGGGACCGCGCCTAAAACCACCAAAGGAGGATGGAGGAGTCGATCGCTGAGTACCGGTCCGGTGCATCAGCGTATACACAGTTTCTAATATTCGAGGGGTCTTGTCAATACCCGGTGCCGGCACCTTCGGGCGCCCCTCACCCCGGCACGCAAGCGACTGATTTTTCGTGGACGGGTGGCGGTTCCGGCGAAACGGCCGGGCTGCGGCGTCACTCCGCCGCGTCCGGCAGGCGCAGGCGCTCGACGGGGCGCCCGCCGCGCAGGTGCGACTCGACGATCTCGTCGAGGTCCTCGGTGTCCACGTAGGTGTACCAGACGCCCTCGGGATAGACGACCAGCACCGGCCCCTCCGCGCAGCGGTCGAGGCAGCCTGCGGTGTTGACGCGCACCCCGCCGGGCCCCGCCAGCCCCAGGGCCTTGACGCGCGCCTTCATGTGGTCGCGCGCGGCCTGCGCGCCGTGGTCCTGGCAGCAGGGCGAGCCGTCCTCGCGCCGGTTGGTGCAGAAGAAGACGTGATGGCGGTAGTAGCCCATGGCGGCGCCAAGCATACGCGCGCACGCCCCCGCGCGCTAGCATTGCGCCTTCGCCGGCCACCGGGAGCGCCCGTGAGCGAGACCACGCCACCGTCCGAGGCCGCCCGCCGCATCGTGGCGGACGCGGACCGCTGCGTGCAGTGCGGTCTGTGCCTGCCGGTGTGCCCGACCTACGGGCTGCTGCGAGAGGAGGCCGACTCGCCGCGCGGGCGCATCGCGCTGGCGCGGGCGCTGGCCGCGGGGGCGCTGGCGCCGGACCCCGTCCTCGCCGGACACCTGCGGCGCTGCCTGCTGTGCCGCGCGTGCGAGGCCATGTGCCCGGCCGGGGTTCCCTTCGCGCGCATCATGGACGCGGCACGCGCACGGGCCCCGGCGACCGACCGCTCGGCGCCCCTGCGCAGCCTGCTGCGCAGGCCGCGGCTGCTGCGGGCAGGCGTGCACGCGCTGCGCGCCGCCCGGCGCACGGGCCTGGCCGCGGCGGCGGCGCGGCTGCCGCTGCTGCCCGTGCCCCTGCGGCGGTCTGTCACCCTTCTGCCGACGCCTGCGCGCCCGGTGCGCGTCGCCGGCCGGCGCGCCGGGCCGGAAGCGGGGCCCAGGGTGTGGCTCTTCCCGGGCTGCACGGGCGAGGCCCTCGATGCGCGCACCGTCGCGGACGCCCTGGACGCGCTCGCCGCCCTGGGCTTCCGGGTGCGCGTTCCGGAGCGGCACCTGTGCTGCGGCGCGCTGGCCCTGCACGCCGGCCGCTCGGCCGAGGCGCGTGCCCTCGCGGCACGGGCAGCCGCCGCCCTCGCCGACGACGGCGAGGCGCCGGTCGTCGCGGTCGCCAGCGGCTGCGCGCTGAACCTGGCCGAGGCCGACGCCCTCGGCCAGCCCGGCCTCGCCGCCCGCGCGCGCGAACTCACCGCCTTCCTCGCCGCGACCCCGTGGCCGCGCGCGCCGTCCCTGCGCCCCGTGCGGCTGCGTGTCCTCCCGCACGCACCGTGCAGCCTCGCCCACGGGCTGCGCGCCGCTGGCGCGGTCGAGGCGCTGCTCCGGCGGGTGCCGGGGCTGGAGGTCGTCCGCGCGGCGGACGCGCCCGCCTGCTGCGGCGGCGCCGGCGCCTATGCCTTCGAGGAGCCGGAGCTCAGCGCCGCCCTGCGCGCGCAATGGGCGGAACGCCTCACCGCCCTGCGCCCGCAGGCCGTGGCCACGCCGAACCTGGGCTGCGCCCTGCAGCTCGGAGCGGCCGCACGGGAAGCTGGCCTCGAGCTCGAGGTGCTGCACCCGGTGAGCCTGCTCGCACGCGCGTTGGGACGCGCCTGAGGCCCGGCGCTGATATGCTGTTCCCCATGCGACGCTACGGGCTCGTCGACCGCATCGTCATCGGCCTCGACCAGGCGCTCCACACCCTGGCGGGCCCCTACCCCACCACCGGCCGCCCCAATCCGGCCGACGCCCATCCCGAGGCGCCGCTCGACGAGCGTGCGCGCCGGCACGTCGCCGGGCTGATGCGGGTGGACCACGCCGGCGAGGTCTGCGCCCAGGCGCTCTACCAGGGCCAGGCCCTGACGGCGAGGCTCGAGGAGGTGCGCGAGCGCATGGAGCAGGCGGCCGCCGAGGAGAACGACCACCTCGCCTGGTGCGAGGCGCGCCTGCGCGAGCTCGGCAGCCGGCCCAGCCTGCTCAACCCCTTCTGGTATGCCGGGGCGCTCGCCATCGGCGCCGCCGCAGGGCTCGCCGGCGACCGCTGGAGCCTGGGCTTCGTGGCCGAGACCGAGCGGCAGGTGGTCGAGCACGTCGAGGGGCACATCCGGCGCCTGCCGCCGGAGGACCGCCGCAGCCGCGCGATCCTCGAGCAAATGAAGATCGACGAGGGCCGTCACGCCACGGGCGCGCTCGAGGCCGGCGGTGCCGAGCTGCCCGCGCCCGTGCGCGGCCTCATGCGGCTCGCCTCGCGCGTCATGACCACGGTGGCCTACTACGTCTGAGAGGCGGGAGCCGGGGGTCGGGAGGCGAGCGTTGGTGTGCGCTTCGCGCGCAGCCATTTGGTCGGGGCTGGAAGCCTCTCCCACAGGCCGGGTTAGCAGGTTACGGTTTACAGTGGCCTGTACACCGTCACCCGTCTCCCGTCCACTCCCACGAATGTCGCGACCGCCTACAGCGGCAGAGGCGAGAGACGGGGATCGGGAGGCGAGGGTTGGTACACCCTTCGGGTGCAGCCGATCGGTCTTTCCCGTCTCCCGTTACCCGTCTCCCGTTACCCGTCTCCCGTTACCCGTCTCCCGTTACCCGTTACCCGTAACCCGTGACCCGTCACCTACCGCGCAATGTTGCGCCCGTAGAAGATCTCGGCCATCTCGCGGCGCAGCTCGCGCTCGATGCGCTCGCGCTCGCGCGGCCCCAGCTCGTCCTTGCTCACGCCGAACAGGTAGTTGTCGAGGTCGAAGTCCTTCAGGAGCATCTTCGTGTGGAAGATGTTCTCCTGGTAGACGTTGACGTCGATCATCTGGTACCGCTCCTTGGTGTCGCGGGCGATGAAGTTCTGGATGGAGTTGATCTTGTGGTCGATGAAGTGCTTGCGCCCCTTGACGTCGCGCGTGAAGCCGCGCACGCGGTAGTCGATGACGACGATGTCGGACTCGAAGCTGTGTATGAGGAAGTTGAGGGCGCGCAGCGGCGAGATGCGCCCGCAGGTGGAGACGTCGATGTCGGCGCGGAAGGTGCTGATGCCGCCGTGCGGGTGGCTCTCGGGATAGGTGTGGACCGTGATGTGGCTCTTGTCGAGGTGCGCGACCACGGCCTCCGGCAACGGCCCCGGCGCCTCGACCTCGCCCGCCTCCTCGCCGGCGATGCGGCGCGCGGTGACCGGCTCCTCCGAGATGAGCATGGTGACGCTCGCACCCTGGGGCTCGTAGTCCTGGCGGGCGACGTTGAGAATGTTGGCGCCGATCATGTCGGCGACCTCGGTCAGGATCTGGGTCAGCCGCTCGGCGTTGTAGGCCTCGTCGATGTAGTCGATGTACTCGCGCCGCTGCGCCTCCGTCTGCGCGTAGCAGACGTCGTAGATGTTGAAGCTCAGGGTCTTGGTGAGGTTGTTGAAGCCGTGGAGCTTGAGCTTGCGAAGCGGCTTGACCTGCGCCACGGTGGCGTCCTCCCGGGGCCCTCGGCCCACTGAGCCTGCCGGAGAGGTCCGGTGCCTGCCGGTCGGCGGGCGGCCGCCTCCGCCCGCTCCCCTGCCTCAGGGCGCCGCGGCCGCGGCGCCGAAGACACTTGCGGCCGCGGCCCGGGCCACCCCGTCCCCGAAGGCCCGCTCCAGCGCCCGGAGGACGGGCACCGGCCCGCAGGCGAGCAGGCGGTCGTGGAAGTCCCGCAGTCCGCGGCCGTCTCCCGCCGCCCCCGTCGCCTCGCGTGCGGCGGCGATCAGGGCCCAGCCGCTCGCGTAGGACATGGGAACGGCGGGTGCGCGAGTATACCAGATGATCTCGGCGCGGGCGGCGGCCGGGGCGATGCCCAGCTCGCCCGTGAGGCGCCGCGCGGCCTCCTCTGGCTCCGCCGCGCCGGTCTGGAGATCCACGTCGAGCACCACGCGCAGCGCCCGCCACAGGCGGTCGCGCAGCAGCATGAGCTCGTGCCCGGGCCCGGCCAGGAAGCCCTGCTCGCGCATGAGCCCCTCGCAGTACAGGGCCCAGCCCTCGTAGAAGGTCGCCGACGGGAACAGCAGGCGCGGCAGGCTGCGGGCCGCCGGCCGGGTGTGCGCCGTCACGAACTGCAGGTGATGGCCGGGCCAGGCCTCGTGCACGCAGGTCAGCCCCATGGCCGTGCGGGCGTGGGCGCGCAGCCCGTCCTCGTCCTCCGGCACGGTCACGTACCAGACGCCGCGCTGCGCGGGGTCGTCCGGCAACGGCTCGACATAGGCCGCGAACGGGATCCGGCCGCGCAGGAACTCCGGCGTCGGGCGCACCTCCAGGTGCTCGGCCGGCGGCGCCGAGACCAGCCCGCGCTCGAGGACGAAAGCTCGCGCCTGCTCGAGCAGGCGCCGGTAGGCCTCGAGCAGCGCCTCGCGCGGCGGGTGGTCCGCCTCCAGGGCCGCGAGCGCGGCGGTGACGTCGGTGTCGCCGCGCAGTCGGCGGCAGGCCTCGGCCAGCGCCCGGCGCGTGGCCGCCGCCAGCGCCTCGCCGAAGCGGCGCAGCGCCGCGGCCCCCACCGGCAGGGCGTGGCGGTGGTGGAGCAGCCGCCCGTAGTGGTCGGCGCCACAGGCGACCGGGCCGGCCGCGCGCGGGGCGAGCTCGTCCTCGAGCCAGGCGGCGTAGGCCTCGAGCGCGCGCGCGGCCGCCTCGGCGCGCTCGCGCAGCACGCCCGCGGGCGCTCCGCGCGCCGCCGGGCTCACCGGCAGGGCGCGCACGAAGGCGACGCCGGCGCGCGCCTCCTCCGCGGCGGCCTCGGCCCACAGCGCCGGGACGCGCTCGGGCTCGGCGCCGAGATGGGCGCGCGCCGCGCGCAGCAGCGCCGGCACGGCGGCCAGGCGCTCGGCGAGCGCGCATCCGGCCGCCGGCACCGGCAGCAGCACGAGCTGGTGCAGCGCCTCGAGCGGCAGGAAGGCGACCGGATCGCGGCGGCGCCAGTCGAGGGCGAGCAGCTCGTGGTGCTCGACCGCCGCGGCGCCGCGCAGGACGGCGTGATCCAGCGCGCGGTCCGGATCGAGACCCTCCGGATCGAGCTCGTCGAGGGCCGCCAGCAGCCCCTCGTCCAGCGCCACCAGGGCGCCGATGTCGTCGTCCCCCACGGGGCGCAGGCGCCCGGCGTGCTCGAAGCGGCCCGCAGCGACGGCCGCCTCCGGGTGGAAACGCATCCACGCGCGGCAGTAGTCCTCGACGAGGGCGTCGAAGCGGGCCGCGGGGGAAGCGGCCTCCGCGCTCACGGCGCCGCCCGTCCTGCCGTAGTCCAACGACGCCGGAGAGGGTTCGAGGCCGTGCTCAACCCAGCGCCCCCTCCTGCGGGCGCGCGCCGATTCGCCGCAACTGGCCGCTCCGCGCCCCCGCGCTCACGGCGCCGCCCGCCTCGCCGGGGCTCCGCAACGGCGCCCTGCGGTCACGCGCGGTGCGGATATCCACACCCCCTCCTGCGGGCTCGCGCCGATTCGCCGCAACTGGCCGCTCCGCGCCCCCGCGCTCACGGCGCCGCCCTCCATGCCGCGGCCGCGCGCCGCCGCACAGAGGCTCGCCGCCGTGCCCGCCCCGGCACGCCCTCCTGAGGGCGCGCGCCGATTCGCCGCGACTGGCCGCTCCGCGCCCCCGCGCTCACGGCGCTTCGCGCACCTCGATCTCGTGCTCGATGCGGGCGGTGCGGCCGAGCATGATCGAGGCCGAGCAGTACTTCTCCGCCGAGAGCTCCACGGCGCGGCGCACGCGCTCCTCGGAGAGGCCGCGGCCCGTGACGACGTAGCGCACGCGGATGCGGGTGAACACCTTGGGCGGCTGCTCGGCGCGCTCGGCCTCAAGCAGCACCTCGCAGCCGTGCACCTCCTGCCGCGACTTGCGCAGGATGGTGACGACGTCGAAGGCCGTGCAGCCGCCCATGCCGAGGAGCAGCATCTCCATGGGGCGCGGGCCGAGGTTGCGGCCGCCCGCCTCCGGGGGGCCGTCCATCACGACGGCATGGCCGCTGCCGCTCTCGCCCATGAAGGCGGCCTCCTCCACCCAGCGTACGCGCGCGCGTGTGCTCATCTCGATTCCCCTCCCCTGCCCGGTCGCCGGCCCACTCTAGCGCAGCCCACGCAGCGCGTGCAGCCCGCGGCGGGCACCGGTCCGTGGCCGCTGCACTTGCTTTGCCCGCCCAACGGCGGTATTAGAGGACGAGGACCCCGAAGGAGCAGGAGCACATGGCGACCAGCCAGCCCCGGTCGACGGGCAACCCCACGATCGACCGCTTCCTCGCCCACTGCCACCGGCGACGCTACCCCGCCAAGAGCGTCATCATCTACGCCGGGGACAAGCCCGACGTCCTCTACTACATCGTGCAGGGCTCGGTGAGCGTGCTGATCGAGGACGAGGAAGGGC
Source organism: Gammaproteobacteria bacterium (assembly GCA_015494165.1). GTDB lineage: Bacteria > Pseudomonadota > Gammaproteobacteria > S144-34 > S144-34 > S144-34. The sequence goes on from WGBS01000092.1 coordinate 11,939, forward strand.
ACGAGATCGTGCTCGCCTACCTGAACGCCGGCGACTTCTTCGGCGAGATGGGATTGTTCGGCGAGGAGCAGCCGGCGCGCAGCGCCTGGGTGCGCACGCGCACGCAGTGCGAGCTCGCCGAGATCAGCTACCCGCGCTTCCGCCAGCTCGCCAAGGACGACCCCGAGATCCTGTTCGCGCTCGCCTCGCAGATGGCCACGCGCCTGCGCAAGACCTCGCGCAAGGTCGGCGACCTCGCCTTCCTCGACGTCACGGGACGCGTGGCGCGCACCCTGCTCGACCTGTGCAAGGAGCCGGACGCCCTCAGCCACCCGCAGGGCATGCAGATCCGCATCACCCGCCAGGAGATCGGCCGCATCGTCGGCTGCTCGCGCGAGATGGTGGGCCGCGTGCTCAAGAACCTCGAGGAGCAGGGCCTCATCTCGGTCAAGGGCAAGACCATCGTCGTCTTCAACGCGCGCTGAGCGGCGCGGCGGGCAGCCGCCGCCTAGGCGGCGCCGAGGCCGAACAGCTCCGCCAGCCGCGCGCCCGGGTCGTCGGCGCGCATGAAGGCCTCGCCCACCAGGAAGGCGTGGATGCCGGCCTCGCGCAGGCGCGCCACGTCCTCGCGGGTGTGGATGCCGCTCTCGGTCACGAGCAGGCGATCGTCCGGGACGCGCGGCGCCAGCTCGAGGGTCGTGGCGATGTCGGTGCGGAAGGTGCGCAGGTCGCGGTTGTTGATGCCGATGAGCGGCACCTCGAGGGCCAGCGCGCGCTCGAGCTCCTCGGCATCGTGCACCTCCACGAGCGCGTCCATCCCCAGGTGGCCGGCGAGGCCGGCGAGCTCGCGCAGCATGGCATCCCCCAAGGCGGCCACGATCAGCAGGATGCAGTCGGCGCCGATGGCGCGCGCCTCGTAGACCTGGTAGGGGTCGATGATGAAGTCCTTGCGCAGCACGGGCAGGGAGCAGGCGGCCCGTGCGAGCTCCAGGTTGCGCTCCGAGCCCTGGAAGAAGTCGCGGTCGGTGAGCACCGAGAGCGCCGCCGCGCCGCCGCGCTCGTAGCTCGCCGCCACGGCGGCGGGGTCGAGGTCCTCGCGCAGCACGCCCTTCGACGGCGATGCCTTCTTGATCTCGGCGATGACGGCGGGCTCGCCGCGCCCGATGCGCGCGCGCAGGGCCCCGAGGAAATCCCGCGGCGGCGGCGCCGCCTCGGCGCGCCGGCTCATCTCGCGGATGCCGACGCGCTCGGCACGCTCGACGACCTCCTGCACCTTGCGCTCGAGGATGCGGTCCAGCATTCGGCCTACGGTTCGCGGTTCACGGTTCGCGGCTCACGGCCTGCAGGCCTGCCCGCGGCCGGGGGCTCCTCCCCGCCTCCCGCGACCCGTCTCCCGTGCACTCCACGGATGTGGGAGCCGCGGCCGCCTGCGGCGGCAGAGACGGGAGGCGAGGCTCGAGAGACGCGGGGCGGTGCGCGCTCCGCGCGCGGCCTTTTGACTCTCGCGCTCCCCGGTCGGGGCTGGAAGCCTCTCCCACAATCGAGGGTGGCGGGAGGCGGGGATCGGGAGACGAGGGGTGGAGCGCCCTCCGGGCGCGGCCTTTCGATCTTCCCCGTCTCCCGCGACCCGCGACCCGTCACCCGTCTCCCGTGCACTCCCGCGAAGCGGTCGCGGCAAGATGCCGCTCCCACAAAGCCAGCTTTCAGGTTGCAGCCCACGGTCTACAGCAGTCCGCTAGGCACCCCCGCCTTGGGCTCGCGGCCTCTTCCCGTCTCCCGCAACCCGTCTCCCGTAACCTGTTTGCTACGCCAGCTCGCGGCTCAGGGCCGCGAGGCGCTCGAGCCGGCGCAGCGGCTCGCCCGTCGCCATGGCCTCCAGCGCGCGCGCCACACCCTCCTCGAGCGAGCCCGCACGGCCGGCCACGTAGAC
>WGBS01000093.1 GCA_015494165.1 Gammaproteobacteria bacterium
GCATCTGCCCGCGGCCGGCCGGCCCCGCCGCCCTCCCCCGTGACCTCGCCGTACAGCGCCAGGGTGCGGTCGAGCATGGCCTGCAGGGTGAAGGGGTGGCTGGCGGGCACGGGCGGCGGCCGCTCGAGGAGCGCGGCGACGCGGCGCGCGAGCGCGTCGAGGTCGCCCGGCGGGACCCTCCCCTCCGGATAGAGGCGCTCGAGGATCTCGCCCACGCCCCCGTGGTCCCAGCCCGCCGCGGGGACGCCGAGGCTCAGGGCCTCGAGCGTGGTGCGCCCGAAGGACTCGGGCCTCTCGGAGAGCGAAAGCACCACGTTGGAGACCGCCATGATCTCGCGCAGGTCCTCGCGGTGGCCGAGGAAGGTGATGCGCCCCGCGAGCCCCGCCTCGCGCACCCGCCGCTCGAGCGCGCGCGCGTAGCCCGCGTGCCGCGGATGGTGGCCGCCCACCACGAGCCCGTGCACGTCGCGCCGCTCGAGCAGCAGGCGGCGGACGAGCTCGACGAAGGCCTCGTGCCCCTTGAGGCGGGTGAGCCTTCCGGGAAGGGTCAGCACCAGGCGGTCGAGCAGGCGCGGGTGGTCGCGGTACCAGGCATCGAGCCAGCGCTGCGGCGGGCGATAGCCGTGCGGGTAGAAGCGCGGGTCCACGCCGCGGTGGACGACGGTCACGCGCGCGGGATCGACGCGGTAGTGCTCGAGCACGTAGCGCCGGACGGCCTCGGAGACGGCGATCACCCGCTCGCCGCGCGCCATCACGGCGCTGTAGCGCGAGACCGAGTGGAGGCCGTGCACCGTGGTGACGAAGCGCGGGCGCGCACGCGGGTCCATGCCGCGCCAAGCGAGCCAGGCGATCCAGGCCGGCATGCGCGAGCGCGCGTGCAGGATGTCCGCGCGCTCGCGCGCGAGGAGTCGCCGCAGGCGCGGCACGAGCCGCAGCGTCCACGGCGACTTGGCGCCGACGGGCCACTCGACGTGCTCGCTGCCCTCCTCCACGAGGCGCCGGGCGAGGCGCCCCCCGGCCGAGATCACGATGGAGCGGTGGCCGGCCTCGACCAGGGCGCGGGCGACCTCGAGCGTGCCGCGCTCAACGCCGCCGGCCTCGAGCGCCGGCAGCACCTGCACCACGGTCAGGCGCCGAACCATCGGCCGAGGATCCATTCGGCGCAGCGGCCGGCCTCGTCGAGCGGCTCCGCCGGCGGCCGCAGGACCGCGCCGGCGAGCCAGTCCGCGAGGCGCACGGCGAGGCCCGCCGCGACGAGCTCGTCGATGCCGCGCACGACGCGCCCGGCTCGCCCGCGGCGCGGCACGGGCAGCAGCCCCACGGCGGCACCGGCGCTGAGCGCCTCGTAGACCATGGAGACGCTGTCCTCGGTGACCCAGGCGACGGCGGCGCGGGCGAGGCGCTCCGGCAGCCAGCCGGGGCCGGTCTCCTGCCACAGCGCCACGCGGGCGCGCCCCGCGAGGGCGGCGCGGGCGGCATCGACGAACTCCGCGGGCGTGCGCCGCGAGGTGGTCACGGTCCAGGGGCGCGCGGGCTCGCGCGCGAGCACCTCGCCGATCGCGGCCAGCACGGCGGCGCCGTCCCAGCCGTGGTGCGCCGAGGGCCCGCCGACCAGCACCAGCCCCTCCTCGCCCCGTTCCGCCCCGGGCGCGAGCGGGTTGAGGGGGCCGCGTGTGACAAGGACATTGGGCCGCGGCGGCGGGCGGTCGTGCTCGGGGATCACGCACAGGTCGAACCAGGCGAGCGGCAGGCTCGGGCGCATGAGCACCACCGCCCGCCCGCCGCGCGCGCGGCGCGCGGCGAGGAGCGCGGCATGGGTGGCATGTCCCGCGCCCACGATCAGGTCCGGGTCCGGGAGCCCCGCGCCCGGCGGAAAGGCGCCAGCGAGCCACCAGCCGAGCGCCGCGCGCGCGGGCGGGGCGGTGATGTCGTGCACGGCCACCGCGCAGCGGCGCGCGAGCGCGCGCGCGAGCCCCTCGCTCTGGCGCTCGTGGCCGGGCTTGCCGTCGGCGACGCGCCAGAGGGTGAGGCTCAGCCCTTCAGGACGAAGGCCGTTCCGCAGTATGGACAGATGCGCCGCTCGCCCGGCCGCTCCAGCGGGATGTAGACCCGGGGATGGGCGTTCCACAGGCTCTCCTCGGGCAGCGGGCAATGGACCGGGAGCTGCTCGGCCGTGACCTCGTGGACCGTGCGCGCGCGCGCGGCGGGCTCGGGCTGCGGCTGCTCGGCGCTCGGCTGGGGCACGGTCGCGTCCTCCACGCTGCCGCGGGCGATTATACCGGAAGCTCCGAAAAATGCGTTTTTTCGGAGCTTCCCCGCGGCCCGGGACGGCCGCGGGAAGGCCCATGCACACGGATGTGTATGGCGATACAAGCAGAAATCAGAATGGCCGCGAAGCGCCCTAGCGCTGATCAATCCGCGGAGCGGATTGATCAGCGTCTCCTACCAGCGTGAGCCAGTCGTCGTGGCCGGCGAGGCGGCCGTGCACGAGGTCGAAGTAGCGCCGCTGCAGCAGCTCGGTCACGGGCCCGCGCGTGCCGGCGCCGATGACGCGCCCGTCGACCTCGCGGATGGGCGTGACCTCGGCCGCGGTGCCCGTGAAGAAGGCCTCGTCGGCGATGTAGACCTCGTCGCGGCTGATGCGCCGCTCGCGCACCTCGATGCCCTCCTCGCGTGCCAGCCGGATGACGGTGTCGCGCGTGATGCCGTCGAGGGCCGAGGTCAGCTCCGGCGTATGCAGCACGCCGTCGCGCACGATGAAGACGTTCTCGCCGCTGCCCTCGGCGACGTAGCCCTCGGGGTCGAGGAGCAGCGCCTCGTCGTAGCCGCAGGCGAGGGCCTCGTTCAGCGCCAGCATGGAGTTCATGTAGTTGCCGTTGGCCTTGGCCTTGCACATCGTGATGTTGACGTGGTGGCGCGTGAAGGAGGAGGTCTTGACGCGGATGCCGCGCTCCATGTTCTCCTTGCCGAGATAGGCGCCCCACTCCCAGGCCGCCACCATGCCGTGCACGCGCAGGTTGTCGGCGCGCAGGCCCATGCCCTCGGCGCCGTAGAAGCACATGGGCCGGATGTAGCAGGCCTCGAGGCCGTTCTCGCGGATCACGGAGAGCACGGCCTCGTTGATGGTGTCCTTGTCCCAGGGCAGCGGCATGCCGAGGATGTGGGCGGAGCGGAACAGGCGGTCGGTGTGCGCCTGCAGGCGGAAGACCGCGGTGCCGCGCTCCGTGCGGTAGGCGCGGATGCCCTCGAAGACGCCGAGCCCGTAGTGGAGGGTGTGGGTGAGCACGTGCACGCGCGCATCGCGCCATGGCACCAGCGCCCCGTCGAGCCAGATGACCCCGTCGCGGTCCGCCATGCTCATCGCTGCTCGGCCCCCCCTTCGTCTCCGGCCTCCATCCAGGCCCGCCACAGTGCGGCCACCGCCCCGCGCTCGTCGGCGAGGACGCCGGCGTCGACCACGGGGTCCTCGCCCTCGAGCGTGAGGCGTTGCACCTTCGCCAGGCAGGCGCGGTAGCCGCGGCGCAGCACGTCCACCTCGTCGGCGCCGACGACGCCGGCCTCGGCCAGGGCCTCGATGAGCGGCAGGGTGCCCGTGTGCCCGGTGAGCGACGGGTGCGCGCCCGCCCAGCGCAGGACCGCATATTGAACCATGAATTCCACGTCCACGATACCGCCGCGGCCGTGCTTGAGGTGCACGCGGCCGGGCGGGGCGCGGTCGAGCTCGCGGCGCATGCGCGCGCGCATCGCCGCCACCTCGCGCCGCAGCGCTTCGGGGTCGCGCGCACGCGTCAGGACCTCGTGGCGGATGCGGCGGAAACCCTCGGCCACCGCCGGGGCACCGGCGACGGGGCGCGCGCGCACGAGTGCCTGGTGCTCCCACGTCCAGGCCTCCTCGCGCTGATAGGCGGCGAAGGCGTCCAACCCCGAGACCAGGAGGCCCGCGCCGCCCTGCGGGCGCAGGCGCACGTCGACGGCGTAGAGGCTCCCGGAGAGGGTCTGCGCGGTAAGCAGGTGGATGAGGCGCTGGCCGAGGCGCGCGAAGTACTCCTGGTTGTGGATCCGGCGCGGCCCGCGGGTAGCCTCGCGGCCGCCGGCGCTGTCGTGCAGGAAGACGAGATCGAGGTCGGAGGTGTAGGACAGCTCGCGCCCGCCGAGCTTGCCGTAGCCGATGGCGGCGAAGCCCGCCTCGCGCCGCCGGCGCCCGGCGCCGCAAAGCGGCGGGCCGTGGCGGCGCTCGAGATGGGCGCGGGCCGCGGCCAACGCCCGCTCCAGGACGGCCTCGGCGATCTCCGTCAGGGCCTCGCCGACCTCGGCGACGTCGAGACGCCCGTCGAGATCGGCCGCCGCCACGCGCAGCACGGCGCCGTCCTTGAAATGGCGCAGCGCCTCGAGCACCGACTCGGTGTCCTCGGGGTCGGCGCCCTCGAGCTGCGCGGCGAGCGCCTCCCGCAGCCGCTCGCCGCGCAGGGGCTCGAGCAGCGCGCGCGCGTCGAGCAGCTCGTCGAGCAGCAGCGGATGGCGCGCGAGCAGCGCCGCGACCCACGGGCTCGCCCCGCACAGGCGCACGAGCTCGGCGAGCGCCGGCGGGTGCTCGTCGAGCAGGGCGAGATAGGCCGTGCGCCCGGCGATCGCCTCCAGCACCTCGAGCGTGCGGGCGAGCGCCGCCTCGGGCCGTGGCGCGTGTGCGGCCAGCGCCAGGGCCCGCGGGACGAGGCGCTCCAGGAGCCGCGCCCCGCGCTCGCCCGCGAGCCGGAAGGCCGCCCCCTCGCGCGCCGCGCACAGCCGCCGCCACACGCCCTCGGGGTCACGGTAGCCTGCCTCGGTCAGCACCGCGAGGGCCGCGTCCGCGCTCGTGCGGCCCTCCCATACCGCGGCGAGCCGCGCCTCGGGCCCGGGCTCCGGCTCGCGCCCGCGGCGCGGCGGTCGGAAGACGGCCTCGAAGTGGCGCTCGACCGCCGTGCGCACGCGGGCGATCTCGGCCTCGAGCGCCCCCCAGCCCCGCTGGCCCATGGCGTAGGCGATGCGCGCGCGCTCGACCTCGGTGGCAGGGAGGCGGTGCGTCTGGGCGTCGCGCACGGCCTGCAGCCGGTGCTCGAGCCGACGCAGGAAGCGGTAGGCGTCGGCGAGCTCGGCCGCCGCGTCCCCGGGCAGGTGACCGGCCGCCGCCACGGCCTCCAGGGCCTCGAGCACCGCACGGCGGCGCAGGGCCGGCTCGCGCCCGCCGCGCACCACCTGGAAGGTCTGGACGATGAACTCGATCTCGCGGATGCCACCGGGGCCGCGCTTGATGTCGTCCTGCATGGCGCGCCGGGCCACCTCGCGCTCGATCATGGCCTTGAGCTCGCGCAGCGACTCGAAGGCGCCGTAGTCGAGGTAGCGGCGGTAGACGAAGGGCGCGAGGCGCCCGAGCAGGGCGGCACCGGCCTCGAGGTCGCCCGCCACCGGCCGCGCGCGCACCAGCGCGTAGCGCTCCCAGTCGCGCCCGTGCGCCTGGTAGTACTCCTCGAGGGCGTCGAAGGAGAGCGCCAGCGGGCCGCTGGTTCCGAACGGCCGCAGCCTGAGGTCGGTGCGGAAGACGAAGCCCTCGGCGGTGGTCTCGCCGAGCACGCGCGCCAGCCCACGCGCGAGCCGGGCGAAGTGCTCCTCGTGCGTCTCGCGCCGGCCGCCGCGCACGCGCCCCTCCTCCGGATAGGTCACCAGCAGGTCCACGTCGGAGGAGAAATTGAGCTCGCGCCCGCCCAGCTTGCCGAGGCCCAGCACCACGGCGCGCATGGGCCGCCCGTCGCGCCGGCGCGGCGTGCCGTGCTCGCGCCGCCCCAAGCGCTCGAGGGCGGCGAGGGCGGCCTCGATGCAGCCGTCGGCGAGCTCGCTCAGGTCGGCGAAGACCTCCTCGAGGGGCGCCCAGCCGGCGAGGTCGCGCCAGGCGATGCGCACCATCTCGTAGCGGCGCAGGCGCCGGAGCGCCGACATCAGGGCCGGCTCGTCGCGCGCGCCCGCCGCGGCGGCGGCCGCGCGCGCGGCGAGCTCGCCGCGCGCGTAGTCGCGCAGCAGGTCGCCGGTCGAGAGAAGGCGCGTCAGCAGGGCCGGCTCACGCGCCAGCGCCTCGGCGACGAAGGGGCTCGCGACCAGCACCGCCGCCAGCACACGCCGGAAGTCGGGGTCGCGCGGCACGCGCTCGCCCGCGCGGCAGGCGGCCTCCTCCCACGCCGACCAGGCGCGCTCGCGCTCCAGGCGCAGTGACTGGGGCAGCGGCAGGCGCCAGGGCGGAAGGGGCCGGGCCGTCATGCGGCCAGTGTACACGCCGCCCGCGGCGGAGAGACGGCAGGCGGGTTGCGGGTTACGGGAGACGGGTGACGGGAGACGGGTTGCGGGAGACGGGAAAGATCCCAACGGCGCGCGCGGAGCGCGCTCCAACCCTCGTCACCCGACCCCCGTCTCTCGTCTCTGCCGCCTCAGGCAGCCGCGGCTGGAAGCCGCTTGTATAGTGCGCGGGAGACGGGTAACGGGAGACGGGTTGCGAGTGACAGGTCACGGGTGACCGTGCACCGTAGCCCGCAACCCGTAGCCCGTCCCCTCGCCTCCCGATGCCCGCCTCCCGCCTCTCCCGCCGCCTCCGGCGGCGGGCTCAGACCCGGAAGCGGCCCACGAGCTCCTGCAGGCGCATCGCCGCCTGCGCGACGACGTCGCAGGCCGAGCTGGTGCGCCCGGCCGCCTCCTCGGTGCGGCCGCTGAGCTCGGTCATGCCGACCACGTTCTGGTTGATGGCCTCCACGGCCTGGCTCTGGTCGCGCGTGGCGTCGGCGATCTGCGCGGTCATCTCGCGGATGCGCTCCACGCGCCCGAGGATCGCCTCCAGGCACTGGCCGGCCTGCTCGGCCTGGGAGGCGCTCGCGCGCGCCGACTCCTGCCCGCGCCCCATGACCGCCACCGCGTCCGTCGTCGCCTGGCGCACCTGCTCCACCATGTCTCGGATCTCCAGCGTGGACTCGTGGGTGCGCGAGGCGAGCGTGCGCACCTCATCGGCGACCACGGCGAAGCCGCGCCCGTGCTCGCCCGCGCGCGCGGCCTCGATCGCGGCGTTCAGCGCCAGCAGATTGGTCTGCTCGGCGATGTCGTTGATCACCTCGAGCACCGTGCCGATGCGCTCGCCCTGCGACTGCAGGCGCGCGATGACCTCCGCGGCCCCCTCCATCTCGGCCGACAGGTCGCGGATGCCCGCCACCGTGGCGTCCACCACCTCCTTGCCCGTGCGCGCCTCGCCGGCGCAGGCCTCGGCCGCCTCGGCGGTCTCGCCCACGTTGCGCGCCACCTCCTGCCCGGTAGCCGCCATCTCGTTGATGGCGGTGGCGACCTGCTCGGCCTGGCCGCGCTGCTCGGAGGAGCTCGCGCTGAGGCCGCCGGCGAGCTCGCGCAGGCGGCTCGCCTCCTCCGAGAGCGTGCGCGTGTCGGCGGCCACGGTGGTCATGATCTCACGCAGCGAGCCCACGAAGGCATTGATCGCCCTGCGCAGGCGCGCGATCTCGTCCCCGCCGCGCACCGGCAGCGCGCGCGTCAGGTCGCCGCCGCCGCGCGCGAGC
>WGBS01000094.1 GCA_015494165.1 Gammaproteobacteria bacterium
GCGCACCCGCGGGGCGCCCTGCTCGCCGAGCTGGGCGCCCCGCGGGTGCGCCGCGTGTGGACCGTGGGCGGCGGCGCGCGCAATCCTGTCTGGACGCGCATCCGCGAACGCCTTCTCGGCGTGCCCGTCACGGCCTGCCCCGAGGCTCCGGCGGCCCTCGGCGCCGCGCGCCTCGCGGCCGGCCGCCTCCCGGCCGCCGCGCCACCGCCGCGATAGAATGCGGCGCCCACCGACGGACGGAGAAACAGGGATGCGCGATTTCCTTGCGGGGCTCGCCTACGCGTGGCGCGGGCTGCGGCTGGTGCTGCAGCCGGGGCTGCGGCGCTTCGTGGCCGTGCCGCTGGCGCTCAACACGCTGCTGTTCGCGGGCGCGATCTGGTACGTCTTCGCCCGCGTGGACGCAGTGGTCTCGCGCTGGGTGCCGGACTGGCTGTCGTGGATCGAGTGGCTGCTGTGGCCGCTCCTCGCCGTCGCCGCCGCGCTGCTCGTGTTCTACACCTTCAGCCTCGTGGCGAACCTGCTGGGCGCGCCCTTCAACGGCTGGCTCGCGGAGGCCGTCGAGCGCCGCGCCACGGGGCAGGGCCCGCCCGCCTTCTCCGTGCGCGAGATGCTGCGCCAGACCCCGCGCCTCGTGGGCGCCGAGGCGCGCAAGCTGGGCTGGTTCCTGGCCCGCGCCGTGCCGCTTGGCCTGCTCTTCCTCGTGCCGGGCCTCAATCTGCTTGCCCCCTTCCTTTGGCTTGCCTTCAGCGCGTGGGCGCTCGCGCTCGAGTACCTCGACTACCCGATGGGCAACCACGCGCTGCTGTTTCCGGAGGTGCGCGCGCGGGCGCGGCGCCGTCGCCTGCTCGCCCTCGGCTTCGGCCTCGGCGTGACGGCGCTCACCACCGTCCCGGTGCTGAACTTCCTCGCCATGCCCGCGGGCGTGGCCGGCGCCACCCTGCTCTGGGCCGAGCGCCTGCGTGATGCGTCGTCGCCGGCGGCCTAGCGTCCGAGCGCCCGGCGCAGCACCTCCGGGTCGACCCCGAGCCCGGCAGGCGGGCGCCTGCCGCCCCGGGATGCGGAAGGACGCTGTGCCCCGGGCCCCCAGGCCGCCGAGAGCTTCCACGCGACCGGACCCCCGTCCGACCGGGTGCCGCCGTAGTCCAGCGGGCTCCCCGTGAAGCGCCGGCGCACCTCCGCCAGCGTGCGCCCGCCCGCGTCCTCGAGCCACGCGCGCAGGTTCAGCGCCTTGCCGCGCGGCACCATGGCTACCACGCTGACGCCAATGACCGGCGGACGCCTCCGCACGTCGTAGAGCCGGCCCGAGCAGGTCCGCGGCCTGCCCGTCGTGCCATCGGCCCAGGCGCTCACGCACGCCCGCACCCGCCGCACACCGCGCGGCAGGCGGGCGCCGTGGAACCCGGTCACGGACGCCTCGATGAACATGTGGGGCGGCTCGGGCAGGCACGCAGCGCCCGGATGGTCCGAACGCCCCGGCGGCGGCCAGGCGCCGCCCTCGAGGCGCACCACCGCGCACTCGCCGTAGCGGACCGCATCGCGGGGGATCCGCACCTCACCCTCGAGGTAGCCGCCCCGGGGCCGCCCGGAGCGGCCCACGAGCCGCCCGACCCAGTCGGTCAGCGCCGGCCGCACGCGCCCGTCGCGGCCCCGCACGCCGAGCTCGAACCTCTTGCTCGGGATCGACGTCGTGCCGCGCGGAAGCGCCACGCGGATGCGGACCGCCTCATAGCGCACACCGCGGACCCCGGCGCGACGCCCCGCGAGCCTCACGCGCTCGATCCGCAGCCGCTGGCCGCGCATGGCCTCGATCGCGCGCACCGGGTCGACCGCCTCCGGCGGGAGCTGAATGCGCGGGCGCACGCAGAGCTGCCGGGTGCGGCTCTTCGCCGGGAGCCGGCGCCCCGCGACCGAGATCTCGCCGAAGGCCCGCACCCGCAGGCAGCCCATGCGCTCGACGGGCACCTCGAAGGCGAGCGTCAGCGCGCGCGCGGCGACGCGGGGCCGTACGGGGTCGTCCAGCCGCAGGCTGTGGAGGAGGCCGCCGTGCGGCAAGGGCGGCAGCACCTCCACCGTCACGCCCTCCACCGGATCGGCCCCCGTCGTCCACACGCGCACCTCGGCGCGCACGCGCTGGCGCCCGCGGCCCACGGGCTCCACACCGAGCGCGCGCACGGCGAGCCGCAGGGCGTCCACCACCGCACCGTCGTGCAGCCGGTAGGAACGCGCCGGCCCCCGGCAGGCCGACGGCGGCGCACCCGGCGGGCACGCGGGCGGGCGCGGCGTCTCCGCCGCCGCCTCCCGCGGGGGCCCCTCCACCTCGTAGCAGAGCGGCAGGGTGGCGAGCTCTCGCGCGGCACGGACTCTCAGCAGGGGAACGAGGCAGCGCCGCTCCCCGCCGAACGCGAAGCGGAACTCGAAGGGCACACGCCGCAGCTCGCCGGGCGAGAGCGCCGGGACCGAAAGCCGCAGCACCTCGCCCGCATCGGCGCCGGTGCCGAGCAGGACGGCCCTCGCAATCTCGGTGGCCGCCACGGCGACCGTCATGGCGGGGCTGCGCGCCGCGCCGCGGTTTGCGACCACCAGGTCCAGGGCCACGGGATCGCCGGCCCGCACGCGCCCGGCCACCGCGTCCAGGCGCACGCCCTCCGGCGACATCCCGCGCGGGACCACGAGCATCCGGACCCCGTCCGCGATGTCGGCGACCGGGGGGCCCACCACCACGCAGGCGGGCTCCGCGCGCGGCAGCACGCGCACACCCGGAGCGGGCCGCACGCGCGCGCTGTAGCAGCGCGGCCCGATGCCGCCGGGGCTCACCGCCACCTCGCGCTCGTCCCAGGCACGGACGACCATCAGCGGGGGCGTGCGGTAGCGCGCGGCCACGCGTGGCGCGCCGCCGGGCGCCGTCTCCACCACCTCCACCTCCAGGGGCGGCACGGGCCCGCCCTGCACACGGCGTGCCTCGATGCGCACCCGCACCCGCAGGCCCGAGCGGTCGACGATCGGCGACCCGTCGAGCGCGCGCCCGCGGGCGCCCGGCACCGCGACCGAGATCACCTCCACCAGGCTCTCGCCGGGCCCCAGCGCCCCGGCGCCGCCCGTGACGTCCGCAACGCTGGGACGCAGGTCCACGCAGGCGCGCGTGCGCCCCTCGCCGCCGGCCTCGACCGGGAGCGGCGCCCCGCCGTCCTCCTCGCCACCTCTCAGGGACGGCACGGGGATCCGCACCCGCACCGGGAAGCAGGCCGTTCCGGGGCGCAGGCCCCGGACGTCGACCTCGACGGTGCGCCGCACGCTGCCGCCGGGCGGGATCGGGCCGACGTGGGCGCTGGCGAGCGGCCTGGCCGCCGCCCCGGCGAAGCCGCGCGCGGGCGGAAGCACCTCGACCACCGCCCGACGGGCCTCCGCCCCGCCGGTGTTGCGCACCGTGACCTCGAGCTGCGCCAGCCGGTCGAGGGGAAGCGCCCCGATCCGGAAGCGCGCCTCGACCTCGAGCATGGGCCTCCCGATCGGTGCGAATCCGCCCCCGTCACGGTCGGCCGCCGCCGGCCCGGCCCATGCGAGCCACACCGCCGCCAGCACGAGACACCATCCGGTCCGGTTCCTCATCGCCCGCTCCCTTCTGTCCGCTCCCGCATCTGTCGCCTCCCCCGCACGGCCGGTTCAGGCGGCGCGGTCGCGAACGGGCGCACGCGCGGCCGCTTCCGCGAGGGCACAGCGCCCGCAACCCGCCCCAACCTTGCGGCATTCGGCACGCACGGACAAGCCGGTGGCGAGCACCGCATGGCATGGCCATGGCCAGCCACGCCTCGGGCCGTCGGCACGCGGGGACGTGGCATGCCCGTTCGCGTACACTGAGGCCGTGGAGGACCGGAAAGCCGTCCGCACGCCGCGGGGATCCGCCCCCGCACCGCGGGCCGCCCGCGCGCTCGCCGCCTCGGGCGCGCTCGCTGCGCTGGCCCTGCTGGCCCTGGACGCCATGCTCGCCCAGGCGCCGGTGGACGGGACCGTCCGCAGGCTCTTCGACATCACGCTGGAGCGCAACGTCCCGACGGCGGTCTCGGTCGCCTTCACGCTCGCCGCGGCCCTTGCCGCGGCCCTGGCCGCCCGGCGCACGCGGCGCGAGGGTGGCCGTGCATTGCGCGTCGCGCTGTGGGGCATGGTCGCGGCGTTCTTCGCCTACATGGCGCTCGACGACGCGCTCGAGCTGCACGAGCGGGCGGCGACCGCGCTCGCCGCGGCCCTCGAGGCGCACCGCGCCGACCCGCTCGTCGCGCGCGTGCTCGCCTTTCCCGGCTACTACTGGCCGCTGTTCTTCCTGCCGCTCTTCGGCGCCCTGGGGCTCCTGCTCCTCGCCTTCGTCCTGCGCGAGCTGCCCCCGGGCGGCCCGCGCCGCATGCTGCTCGCGGGCCTGGCCTGCTACGTGGTGGCGGTGATCATGGACTTCGCGGAGGGTGCCGATGCGGTCTTCGAAGCGCTTGCGGGCGTGACGGCAAGCATCCTCACCCGTCCGGAGCTCCAGCACCTGATGCGGGCATACGAAGAGGCCATCGAGATCGCCGGCTCGGGGCTGCTCGCCGGGGCGATGCTGGCGCGCCGCGGCACGCCGTAGAGGGCGACGAGCGGCGGGATCCGGGAAACGCGGACGAAGGGCGGGGTCCGGGCGCCGGTGAGCGCAGCCCCCGGACCCCGCCCCGCGGGAACCGCCCGTGGGAGGGCTCAGTTGCAGGCGTACTCGCGCACGCTCACGCGGCCCGACGCGCTGAGCGAGACGGCGCGCCCGGTCTCGCCGTCGCGGTCGTCGCAGATGGTGAAGCTGGCCACGCCGCTGAGCACCGTGCCCGAGGCGCCGCCTCCGCACCCCGCCGAGCCGGCGCTCCCACTCGAACCACCGGACCCGGAGCCGCCGGACCCGGAGCCCCCTGAGCCGGAGCCGCCTCTCCCGGCGGCGCAGGCCGTGCCGCCCCCGCTGCCGGACGAGCCGCCCGCGCCCGAGCCGCCGGAGTGCGCCGACGCCCCGGACGAGCCGCCCGCGCCCGAGCCGCCGCCCGAGTGGGCGGAGGCGCCGGAC
>WGBS01000095.1 GCA_015494165.1 Gammaproteobacteria bacterium
CGACCACGGTCCCCAGTACATGAGCCGCCTTTTCCAGGCCGAGATCGGCTTTCTGGGGATCGAGTCGAGCCCGAGCTTCGTCAAGGCCCCGGAGGGCAACGGCGTGGCCGAGCGGTTCATCCGCACCCTGAAGGAGCAGCTGCTGTGGGTGCGGACCTTCGACACCGTCGAGGAGCTGAGGCAGGCGCTGCTTGAGTTCAAGGAGCGCTACAACCGGCACTGGCTGCTGCAGCGGCATGGCTACGCCACCCCGGCCGAGGTGCGGCAGGCTTGGATGTCCATGCCGGAGGCTGCGTGAATTTGCGAGACAACGTGTCCAGGAATTCGGGGGCTGTACAGTGGAGGTCTGGCCGGTCCCCTTCCTGGAGCCCGCGGTGGTGCGCGAGGCGCTCGGCGACGGGGAGGTCCACGACCAGCGGGCGGCGCTCGCCGCGGTGCTGGCGCGGGTGCGGGCGGCGGCCACGCCGGGGCGGCGGCAGGTGCTGGTGGCGCACGCGGCGGTGGCGGGCTGCGCGACGAGCGAGTCCGAGCGGCCGCTCGCCATCGGCGGGGCGGAGACGGTGGAGCCCGCCCTGTTCGAGGGCTTCCACTACGTGGCGCTGGGGCACCTGCACCGGCCGCAGGCGGCGGGCGCGGGGCACGTGCGCTACGCGGGCTCGCTCCTCAAGTACTCCTTCTCGGAGATCGACCACGTCAAGTCGGTGACGCTGGTGGAGCTCGACCGCGCGGGCCGCTGCCGCACGGAGGCGATCCCGCTCGCGCCGCGGCGGGACCTGCGCCGCATCGAGGGCAGGATCGCCGAGATCGAGGCGCGCGGCCCCGAAGGGCCGAGCGAGGACTACCTGCTGGTGCGGCTGCTGGACGAAGGCCCCGTGGTGGACCCGATGGGGCGGCTGCGGCGGATCTATCCCAACGTGCTGCACGTCGAGCGGCCGCGCTGGACGCCGCAGGCGGACGAGGCGGCGCGGCCGGACGTCCACAGGCGGCTCTCGGACGAGGACCTCTTCGCCGCCTTCTACGAGCAGATGACGGGCGAGGCGCTCGATGCGGAGGCGCGCGAGGCGCTGCGCGAGGTGCTGGATGCGCTGCGGCGCGAGGAGGCCGGGCGGGCGGCGGAGGGCGCGCCATGAGGCCGCTGCGGCTCGCGATGCAGGCCTTCGGCCCCTATGCGGGCGAGCAGACGGTCGACTTCCGCGCGCTGGGCGAGCGCGGGCTCTTCCTGATCCACGGCCGCACGGGCGCGGGCAAGACCTCGATCCTGGACGCGATCTGTTTTGCGCTCTACGGCAAGCTCTCGGCCGCTCAGGGAAGCGACATGGAGCGGGTCCGCAGTGACCTCGCCGGCCCCGGGACGCCGACCTGGGTCGAGCTGGACTTCGCGATCGGCGACGATCGCTGGCGCGTGCGGCGCGAGCCCAAGCAGGAGCTGGCCAGGCAGCGGGGCGAGGGCACGACGAGGCGGCAACCGCGCGCGACGCTGTGGCGGCGGACGGGCTGCCGCGACGACGACGAGGAAGGCGAGGTGGTCGCGACGGGCGTGCAGGCCGTGGGGCAGGAGATCGAGGCGCGGCTCGGCTTCAACGCGGACCAGTTCCGCCAGGTGGTGGTGCTGCCCCAGGGCGAGTTCCGCCGGCTGCTCACGGCCGGCTCCGGGGAGCGGCAGGAGATCCTGCAGACGCTCTTCCGGACGGAGCGCTACCGGCGCATCGAGGCGGCGCTCGCCGAGCGGGCCAAGAAGCTGTGGGATGAGACCGCCCGGCGCCGGGGCGAGCGCGACGTCTTGCTCGACCAGCACGGCGCGCAGTCGGCGGAGGAGCTCGCCGCGCGGCTGGAGGCGGCGCGCGCCGAGCACGGAAACGCGGAGGCCGAGGCCCGGCGCGCGGGGGAGGCCGAGGCGAACGCCCGGCAAGCGCTGGAAGCCGCCCGGGAGACCCGCAGGCGGCTGGACGAGCTGGAGGAGGCGCGCCGGGCGCTCGATGCCCTGCGCGCCGAGGAGCCGGAGATGGCCCGCCGGCGCGCGGCGCTGGAGCGCGCCGAGGCCGCCGCCCGCCTCGCCGACGCGGTCGCCGAGCGCGACCGGCGCGTGGCCGAGCGCGAGGCGGCCGAACGCGACCGCAAGGACGCCGGGCGCGCGGCACGGAAGGCCCGCAAGGCGCTAGAGCGGGCGGCCCGGGCGCGGGAACGCGAGACGGCGCGCGAGGAGACGCGCGAGAAGGCCCGCCGGCGGGTGGCGGAGCTGGAG
>WGBS01000096.1 GCA_015494165.1 Gammaproteobacteria bacterium
AAGATGTCGGCCAGCAGCCCGCCGCTGAGGCGCAGCTCGCCCGGCCCGATCCCCGGCACGTTCACCACGGGAACCACCCCGCCCACGACCACCGGAAACTGCACCAGCCCCGCCTCGGCCAGCGCCTCGGCCTCCAGGGGCGCGTCGGAGGCGCCGAAGTCCACCGTGCGCTTCTGGATCTGGCGGATGCCGCCACCGGAGCCGATGGACTGGTAGTTGACCTTGACGCCGGTCTCCCTGTGGTAGGCGCTCGCCCACTTGGCGAGCACGGGATAGACGAAGGTGGAGCCCGCCCCGGAGAGCTGGTCCACGGTGCCGGCGGCGGCTGTGGCGAGCGCGGCGCCGGCGAGGAGGACGCTTGCGATCAGGCGCTTGGCACAGGCTTGCATGGGTCTCGGTCTCCCGTCGGTCGCTTGCGGACGGGCGTCAGTATGGCGCCGCGATGTGACACGAAGATGACAGGCCCCTTCAGCCCCCGCCCGCACCGCGGCGCCCGTCGCCGGCGGCGTCCGGGCGCGCGATGCGCTCGGGCGGGAAGTCGCAGCGGAAGGTGCTGCCCTGACCCTGGACGCTCTCGACGCTCAGGGTGGCCTCGTGGCGCGCCAGCACGTGCTTGACGATGGCGAGCCCCAGACCGGTGCCGCCCGTGGCGCGCGAGCGGGCCACGTCCACCCGGTAGAAGCGCTCGGTCAGGCGCGGGATGTGCTCGGGGGCGATGCCGATGCCGGTGTCGCTCACCGCCAGGTGCGCGCCGGCGGCGTCGTGCCACCAGCGCACACGGATCTCGCCGCCCTCGGGCGTGTACTGCACGGCGTTCACCACGAGGTTGGAGAAGGCGCTCGCCAGCTCGCTCTCGTTGCCCAGCAGCCCCAGGCCCTGCTCGGCGTCCAGGCTGATGCGGTGGCGGCGCGGCCCGCTCAGGGCGCGCGCCTCGGCCACGATGCGCGCGAGCAGGGCGGGGACGTCCACCGCCTCGCGCAGCCGGGGCCGGTGCGCGGCGTCCTCGGTCTCGAGGCGCGAGAGCATGAGGAGGTCGTCGACGATGCGGCGCATGCGCGCGGCCTGCTCGCGCATGAGGGCGAGGGGGCGCGACCAGCGGCGCGCGCACGTCTCGTCCTCCTCCAGCGCCTCGAGATAGCCGACCAGCACCGTGACCGGCGTGCGCAGCTCGTGGGAGACGTTGGCCACGAAGTCGCGCCGCATGGCCTCCAGTTTCTTGAGGCGCGTGACGTCGCGGGCGATGAGGAGGCGCTGGTTGTCGCCGTAGACGATGAGCTGGACCGAGAGCTGCACCGCGTCGTCCACCGGCGAGGGGATCTCGACAGGCTCGGCCCACTCGCCCCCCTCCAGGTAGCGCACGAAGGCCGGATGGCGCACCAGGTTGTGGATGCGCCGGCCGAAGTCCTGCGGGGCACGCAGCCCCAGCAGGCGCGCCGCCGCCTCGTTGAGCCACTCGATCTCGCCCGTGTCGCGCAGCACCACGGCGGCATCGGGCATCGCGGCGGCGGCATCGCGGAAGCGCTCGAGCAGGCCCGCGAGCCGCCGCTTGCGGCTGCGCGAGCGCTGCCGCAGTCGGAAGATGAGCTCGAGCAGCTCGTCCCACAGGCCCCAGGCGGGGGGCGGATAGATCCCCCGCCCGTCCGCGAGCCAGCGCCGCACCCGCGCCAGGCTCCACAGATGGGCGCCCAGGTAGGCGAGCGTGGCGAGCCACAGCGCAAGCAGCACGTGGCCCACGGCCGCGCCCACGACCAGCGCGGCGGCCAGCACGCCCGCCACGCGCCAGAGCTCAGCCGCCACCGCCGGCTCCGGCCGCGCGCGGGTCGTAGGCGTAGCCCACGCCCCGCACGGTGCGGATGCAGGCCGCGAGCCCGTGGGGCTCCAGGGCCCGTCGCAAGCGCCGCACGTGCACGTCCACCGTGCGCTCCTCGACCGGCGCGGCGCCCCACACGGCGTCAAGCAGCTGGGCGCGCGTGTAGACCCGCTCCGGACGCGCGGCCAGGAAGGCGAGCAGATCGAACTCGCGCCGCCCCAGGCGCAGCTCCGCGCCGGCGCGGGTGCGCACGCGGCGGGCGGCGGCGTCCACCGTGAGCGGGCCCTCGGCCCGTTGCGCACCGGCGCGGCGCAGCACGGCGCGGATGCGCGCGACCAGCTCGCGCGGCGAGAAGGGCTTGGTGACGTAGTCGTCGGCCCCCGTCTCGAGGGCGCGCACCTTGTCCTCCTCCTCGCCGCGCGCCGTCACCATGATCACCGGCAGCTCGCGCGTGGCCTCGGCGCGCTTCCAGCGCCGCGCGAGCTCGACGCCGCTCACGCCCGGGAGCATCCAGTCCATGAGCACCAGGTCCGGCAGCCCTCGCTCGGCCAGCGCCGCCTCGGCCTCGCGCGCGTCCGCGGCCCGCAGCGGCCGCATCCCCGCCCGCTCGAGGGCGAAGGCGAGCATCTCCGCCACCGCGGCGTCGTCCTCCACGATCAGGATGCGCTCCCCCGACACTGGGAACAGTTTACAGCGTGCGGTCCACGGTCGGCGGACGCGGCGCCCTGCCCGGAGCACCCGCCGGTCACCGCCCGTTCTACGCCGCGGACGTTACCGCAGCGTTACGGGGCAGGACCGCCTCCTCCGCCCTTGCGCGAGCCAGCGCTCCCGGAGGTGCCCGGCACCTGCCCTCCACCGTGCACCGTCAACCGTCCGCTTCGGATCAGCCGATGCGCACGGCGAGCACGTCGCAGCGGGCGCTGTGGAGCACGGCGTCGGCCGTCGAGCCGAGCAGCCGCGTCAGGCCGCGGCGCCCGTGGGAGCCGATGACGATGAGGTCGGCGCCGGCCTCCTCGGCCAGCCGCACCACGTCGCTGCGCGGGTGCCCCCATTCGGCGCGCAGGTGCGCCTCGCGCGCGCCCAGGCGTCCGGCAAGCTCCTCCAGCCGCGCGCGCGCCGCCGCCAGCAGCTCCTGCTCGTCCGGCAGCCAGTCCGGAGCCACCACGGGCTCGTAGCCGAGGTCCAGGGGCGGCACGTACTCGAGGACGTGGAGGAAGGTCAGCTCGGCCTCGTAGCGCCGGGCGAGGTCGAGGGCCCGGCCGGCGACGGGGTCGGTCGCCTCGGAGAAGTCGACGGCTGCGAGCACGTGGCGGTAGTGGGTCATGTGCGCTCACCTCCGGCACGCGGGGCGGGAGCCGCTGCGGGCCGCTCGCGGCCGAGCAGGCGCCGCACCGCCGCCACCACCCGCCCCGCGTCCGGGATGGAGGCGGCCTCCAGCTTGCCATTGTAAGGGGTCGGCACGTCCTCGCCGGCCACGCGCAGCACCGGGGCGTCGAGGTCGAAGAAGGCCGCCTCCCCGACGGCCGCGGCGATCTCGGCGCCGGCCCCGCCGAAGCGGCAGTCCTCCTCCACCACCACCAGGCGGTGGGTGCGCCGCACCGACTCGAGGAGCAGCGGCAGGTCGATGGGACGGAGGCTGCGCAGGTCGATCACCTCCGCCTCGATCCCCTCGCGCGCGAGCGCCTCGGCGGCCTCGAGCGAGACCCCCACCATGCGGTGCCAGGCGACGAGCGTCACGTCGCGCCCGCGCCGGCGCACCGCCGCGGCGTGCATGGGCGGCGGCGGGGCGTCGGGGTCGAAGGGCCCCTTCTCGAAGTAGAGCAGCTCGTGCTCGAGGACCACGACGGGATCGTCGGCCTCGATCGCCTGGAGGAGCTGCCAGTAGGCGTCCTGCGGCGTGCCCGGCGCCACGATGCGCAGCCCCGGCACGTTGAGCAGCGTGTGCTCGAGGCGCTGGGAGTGCTGCGCCGCGAGCTGGCGCGCCACCCCGCCCGGGGTGCGCACGACGAGCGGCACGGTGAGCTGGCCGCCCGACATGTAGCGCAGCTTGGCCGCCATGTTGATGATGGCGTCGAGGGCGAGCAGCGCGAAGTTCACGGTCATGATCTCGACCACGGGCCGCCCGCCCACCAGCGCCGCCCCCACGCCGAGGCCGGTGAAGCTGTTCTCGGAGATGGGGGTGTCGCGCACGCGCCACTCGCCGTACTTCGCGTAGAGGCCCTGGGTGACGCGGTAGCTGCCGCCGTAGAGGCCCACGTCCTCGCCGATGACGAAGACCGATTCGTCGCGGGCCATCGCCCGGTCGAGGGCGATGTTGAGCGCCTCCCAGGTCATGAGCTCGGGGCGCGGCTCGGCCGGCGCCACGAGCCCCAGATTGCCTCCCTCCCGCTTGCGCCGGCTCCCCGTCATCGCGCTGCCCTTCGGGCGGGGATCTCGGGAGAGTAAAGGTCCACCGGCTGCACGTAGACGTCGCGGTGGAGCTCGGCCGGCTCGGGCGCCTGCTCGGCGTGGCGCACGGCGGCCTCCACCGCCTCGCGCGCGCGCGTCTCGATCGCCTCGACCTCCTCCTCGCTCACCCAGCCCTCCGCCAGCGCCCGGCGCCTGAGCCCCTCGACCGGGTCGCGCGCGCGCAGCTCCGCCAGCTCGAGCGCGGAACGGTAGGCGTCGGCATCGGCCATCGAGTGGCCGCGGAAGCGGTAGGTCTCGCACTCGAGGAGATAGGGCCCGTTGCCCGCGCGCACGTGGCGCAGGGCATCGCGCGTGGCCTCGTGGACGGCGAGCACGTCCATGCCGTCGACGCGGCGCGCCTCCATGCCGTAGGCGCAGGCGCGCCGCCAGACCTCGGCCACCGCCGAGTGGCGGTGGATCTCGGTGCCGATCTGGTAGTGGTTGTTCTCGCAGACGAACAGCACCGGAAGCTTCCACAGCGCCGCCATGTTGAGCGACTCGTGGAAGGTGCCCTGGTTGACGGCGCCGTCGCCGAAGTAGCACAGCACGGCGTCGGGCTCGCCGTTCATCGCCAGCCAGTAGCCGACGCCGATGGCGACGGAGAAGGTCTCGCCGACGATGGCGTAGCCGCCGAGGAAGCGACGCTCGGCGTCGAAGAGGTGCATGGAGCCGCCGTAGCCGCGCGAGCAGCCCGTGGCCTTGCCGAAGAGCTCGGCCATGACCGCCTCCGGCGGCGTGCCGCGCACCAGCGCGTGCACGTGCTCGCGGTAGGTGCTCACGACGTAGTCGCCGGGGTCTGCGGCGCGCAGCGTCCCCACCGCCACCGCCTCCTCGCCCGGGTAGAGGTGCAGGAAGCCCGCGATGCGCCCGAGGGCGTACTGCTCGGCCGCGGCCTGCTCGAACAGCCGCGCCAGCACCATGTCGTAGAGGAGCTGGCGTATCAGGTCGCGTCGCATGGCCGGCCGGCAGTCTACGGCTTACGGCCTACGGCACACGGCACGGCCGTGACCGCGTCCCGCCCCTTCCCCCACCGTGCACCGTGCGCCGTCACCTGTAAACCGCGCCTCACGCCGCCGCCTTCTGCTCGCCGTGGCGGAAGACGATGCGGTCGTCCTCGACGTCGGCGACGATGGTGTCGCCCGGCTTGAAGCGCCCGGCGAGGATCTCCTTCGCCAGCGGGTTCTCCAGCAGGTGCTGGATGGCCCGCTTGAGCGGACGGGCGCCGTAGACCGGGTCGTAGCCCGCCTCGCCGAGCTTGTCGAGCGCGGCGTCGGTGAGCACCAGGTCCATGTGCCGGTCCTGGAGCCGCCGGCGCAGGTAGCGCACCTGGATCTCCGTGATCTGGCGGATCTGCTCCTTGCTCAGCGGGTGGAAGACCACCACCTCGTCGATGCGGTTGATGAACTCGGGGCGGAAGTGCTTGCCCACGATCTCCATCACCGCATCCTTCATCGCCTCGTAGCTCGCCTCGCCCCCGGCCGCCATCTCCTGGATGAGGTGCGAGCCGAGGTTGGAGGTCATGACGATGACCGTGTTGCGGAAGTCCACGGTGCGCCCCTGGCCGTCCGTGAGGCGCCCGTCGTCGAGCACCTGGAGCAGCACGTTGAAGACGTCGGGGTGGGCCTTCTCGACCTCGTCGAGCAGCACCACCGAGTAGGGACGGCGACGCACCGCCTCGGTGAGATAGCCGCCCTCCTCGTAGCCGACGTAGCCCGGCGGGGCGCCGATGAGGCGCGCCACCGAGTGCTTCTCCATGAACTCCGACATGTCGATGCGCACGAGCGCGTCCTCGGTGTCGAAGAGGAAGTCGGCCAGCGCCTTGCACAGCTCGGTCTTGCCCACGCCCGTGGGGCCGAGGAAGAGGAAGGAGCCGTTCGGGCGGTTGGGGTCGGACAGTCCCGCGCGCGCGCGGCGGATGGCGTCGCACACGGCCGTGACGGCCTCGTCCTGGCCGACCACGCGCTTGCGCAGCTCCTCCTCCATGCGCAGCAGCTTCTCGCGCTCGGACTCGAGCATCTTGGACACCGGGATGCCGGTCCAGCGCGAGACCACCTCGGCGATCTCCTCCTCGGTGACCTTGTTGCGCAGCAGCTTGAACTCCTGCTTCTCGGCCTCGGCGGCGCGCTCGAGCTGGCGCTGCAGCTCCGGGATGCGCCCGTACTGGAGCTCGGCCACGCGCTGCAGGTCGCCGGCGCGGCGCGCGGTCTCGAGCTCGATGCGCGCGCGCTCGAGCTCCTCCTTGATGTGGGTGGCGCCCTGCAGCGCCGCCTTCTCGGCCTTCCACACCTCCTCAAGGTCGGAGTACTCGCGCTCAAGGCGTGCGATCTCCTCCTCGAGCTTCTCGAGGCGCTTCTTCGAGGCCTCGTCCGTCTCCTTCTTGAGCGCCTCGCGCTCGATCTTGAGCTGGATCAGGCGCCGCTCGAGGCGGTCGAGCTCCTCGGGCTTGGAGTCGATCTCCATGCGGATGCGCGAGGCCGCCTCGTCGATGAGGTCGATGGCCTTGTCCGGGAGCTTGCGGTCGGTGATGTAGCGGTGCGAGAGCGTGGCCGCGGCGATGATGGCCGAGTCCGTGATCTCCACGCCGTGGTGCACCTCGTAGCGCTCCTTGAGCCCGCGCAGGATGGCGATGGTGTCCTCGACCGTGGGCTCCTCGACCAGCACCTTCTGGAAGCGGCGCTCGAGGGCGGCGTCCTTCTCGATGTACTTGCGGTACTCGTCGAGCGTGGTGGCGCCGATGCAGTGCAGCTCGCCGCGCGCGAGGGCGGGCTTGAGCATGTTGCCCGCGTCGATCGCGCCCTCGGCCTTGCCGGCGCCGACGATGGTGTGGATCTCGTCGATGAAGAGGATGATGCGCCCCTGGCTCTGCGAGATCTCGCGCAGCACCGCCTTGAGACGCTCCTCGAACTCGCCGCGGAACTTGGCGCCGGCGATGAGCGCGCCCATGTCGAGGGCGAGGATGCGCTTGTCGCGCAGGCCCTCGGGCACCTCGCCATTGACGATTCGCTGTGCCAGACCCTCGACGATGGCGGTCTTGCCCACGCCGGGCTCACCGATCAGCACCGGATTGTTCTTGGTCCGGCGTGACAGGACCTGGATAACCCGGCGGATTTCCTCATCACGACCGATCACTGGATCAATCTTGCCTTCTGCGGCGGCTTCAGTGAGATCGCGCGTATAGCGCTTCAGCGC
>WGBS01000097.1 GCA_015494165.1 Gammaproteobacteria bacterium
GCCGAGCCCGGCACCGCGGGGCTGCTCGACGTGGGCGAGGCCCGCCGCCGGATCCTCGAGGCGGTGCGGCCCGTGGAGGGCAGCGTCGAGGTGGCCCTGGGCGAGGCGCCGGGGCGCGTCCTGGCCGAGGCGGTGGCCGTCCCCTTCGACGTGCCGCCGGCCGACAACTCCGCCATGGACGGCTACGCCCTGCGCGCCGGCGACGTGCCGGCGGAGGGCGAGGCGCGCCTGCGCGTGGTGGGCGCGGCCTTCGCGGGCCACCCCTTCACGGGGCGCGTGGGGCCGGGCGAGGCCGTGCGCATCATGACGGGCGCGGTCCTGCCCGAGGGCGCCGACGCCGTCGTCATGCAGGAGCGCGTGCGCGTCGAGGGCGACGGGGTCGTGGTGCCGGGCCCGGTGTGGCCCGGCGAGAACGTCCGCCGTGCGGGCGAGGACCTCGCCAGGGGCGCCGAGGCGCTCGCGGCCGGCACGCGCCTGGGGCCGGCGCAGATCGGCCTGCTCGCCTCGCTGGGCCTGGCGCGCGTTGCGGTGCGGCGCCGCCCGCGGGTGGCGGTCTTCTCCACCGGCGACGAGCTGCGCCAGCCGGGCGAGCCCCTCGGCCCGGGTGACATCTACGACAGCAACCGCCCCACGCTCCTCGCCCTGCTCGCGGGCCTCGGGCTCGAGCCGCTCGACCTGGGGCGCGTGCCGGACGAGCGCGGCGCCGTGGAGGAGACGCTCGCGCGCGCGGCGCGCGAGGCCGACGCCGTCCTCACCTCGGGCGGCGTCTCGGTGGGCGAGGCCGACTACGTCACGGAGGTGCTGCGCGCGCTCGGCGAGGTCGGCTTCTGGAAGGTCGCGATCAAGCCCGGCAAGCCCCTCGCCTTCGGGCGCGTGGACGAGGCGCTCTTCTTCGGCCTGCCGGGCAACCCGGTCTCGGTGATGGTGACCTTCCTGGTGCTGGTGCAGCCGGCGCTGCGGCGCCTGGCGGGCGAGCGCGACGTGGACCCGCCCGTTGCGCGCGCCCGCGCGCGCGCGCCCTTCCGCAAGCGGCCCGGCCGCACCGACTACCAGCGCGGCGTGCTCGCGGTCGCCGCCGACGGCACTCTGGAGGTGGCGCCCACGGGCCCGCAGGGCTCGCACGTGCTGAGCTCGGTCGCGCGCGCCGACTGCCTCGTGGTGCTGCCGCGCGAGGCGGGCGATATCGCCCCCGGCACCTGGGTCGAGGTGCACCCCTTCCGCGGCCTGATGCCGTGCTGAGGCGCGCCAGCGCGCGCCGCGGCGCACGGCACTTGAAAGGGCGCGGTCCGGACGCAACCTTCGGGTGACGGAGCCGAGCGGAGAGCCGCGATGGCCTGCGCGCCGCCGTGCTGGGAGCACTTCGAGCACGACGCCGACGTCGGCGTGCGGGGTGTGGGCAGGACGCCCGAGGAGGCCTTCGAGCAGGCGGCGCTGGCGCTGACGGCGGTGATCACCGACCCCGCCCGCGTCGCCGCCCGCGAGCGCGTCGCCGTCCGCTGCGAGGCCCCGGACCTGGAGCTGCTGCTCGTCGACTGGCTCAACGCCCTCGTCTACGAGATGGCCACCCGCCACATGCTCTTCGGCCGCTACGCGGTGCGCATCGAGGACGGGCGCCTGGAGGGCGAGGCCTGGGGCGAGCCGGTCGACCGCGACCGCCACGCCCCGGCCGTGGAGGTCAAGGGCGCGACCTACACGGCGCTCGCCGTGCGCCGGCGCGAGGACGGCGCGTGGGTCGCCGAGTGCGTGGTGGACGTCTGAGCCCCACGGGCAGGAGGTCGCAGCCATGGACCCGAGCCGCCTCGAACGCCGCGACGAGCACACCTGGGTCATCCCGCCCACGGGCGCCATGCGCGTGCCCGCCATCCTGTACGCCAGCGAGGCGCTCGTGCGCGAGATGGACGAGAAGGTCTTCGAGCAGGCGGCCAACGTCGCCACGCTCCCCGGCATCGTGCAGGCCGCCTACGCCATGCCGGACGCCCACTGGGGCTACGGCTTCCCCATCGGCGGCGTCGCCGCCTTCGACGCCGAGGAGGGCGGGGTGGTCTCGGCCGGCGGGGTCGGCTTCGACATCTCCTGCGGCGTGCGCACGCTCACCACGGGGCTCACGCGGGCCGACGTGGAGCCCGCGAAGGAGGCCCTCGCCGACATGCTCTACGCCAAGGTCCCGGCCGGCGTCGGCAGCACCGGCAGGATCCGCCTCGACGCCAAGGAGATGGATGCCATGCTGCGCGGCGGCGCGCAGTGGGCGGTCGAGCGCGGCTGGGGACGGCCGGAGGACCTCGAGCGCATCGAGGAGCGCGGGCGCATGTCGGGCGCGCGCCCCGAGTGCGTCTCGGAGCGGGCCAAGCAGCGCCAGCGCGACGAGATGGGCACCCTGGGCTCCGGAAACCACTACCTCGAGGTGCAGGAGGTGGCCGAGATCTACGACCCGGCGGTCGCCGCGGCCTTCGGCCTGCACGAGGGCGAGATCGTGGTCAGCATCCACTGCGGCTCGCGCGGGCTCGGCCACCAGATCGGCACCGACTACCTGCGGCGCATGCTCGAGGCCGCGCGCGCCCACGGCATCGCGCTGCCCGACCGCGAGCTCGCCTGCGCCCCCATCCGCTCCACCGTGGGCCAGGAGTACCTCGGCGCCATGCGCGCGGCCATCAACTGCGCCCTCGCCAACCGCCAGATCATCACCCACCTGGCGCGCGAGGCCTTCGCCGCGGTCTTCCCGGGCGTGGACCTGCGGCTGGTCTACGACGTCTCGCACAACACCTGCAAGGAGGAGCTGCACCGCACCGCCGAGGGCGGCGAGCGCCGTCTCTACGTCCACCGCAAGGGCGCCACGCGCGCCTTCGGGCCCGGGCACCCCGACCTCCCCGAGGCCTATCGCAAGGTCGGCCAGCCGGTGCTCATCGGCGGCTCCATGGGCACCTGCTCCTACGTGCTCGTCGGCACGCGCGACAGCGAGGCCCTCGCCTTCTCCTCGGCCTGCCACGGCGCCGGCCGCGCCATGAGCCGCAAGCAGGCGACGAAGCGCTGGCGCGGGCGCGAGCTGGTCGAGGAACTCGCCCGCCGGGGCATCGTCATCCGCTCGCCCTCGATGCGCGGGGTGGCCGAGGAGGCGCCGGGCGCCTACAAGGACGTCAGCGCCGTGGTCGAGGCGGCGCACGCGGCCGGGCTCGCGCGCAAGGTGGCGAAGCTGGTGCCCATCGTCTGCATCAAGGGCTGAGGGGAACGCGGTGGCGGTCCGCAACGAGGAGGTCGCCGCCGTCTTCGACGAGATCGCGGACCTGCTCGAGATCCGCGGCGACAACCCCTTCCGCGTGCGCGCCTACCGCAACGCCGCGCGCACGGTGCGCAGCCTCGGGCGCGAGGTCGCCGACCTCGTCGCCGCGGGCGAGGACCTCACGCGCCTGCCGGGCATCGGCCAGGACCTCGCCGACAAGATCCGCGAGCTCGTCACGACCGGCACCAGCGCCACCCTCGAGGAGCTGCGCCGCGAGCTGCCGCCGGGCCTGGGCGCGCTGCTGCGCCTGCCCGGGCTCGGGCCCAAGCGCGTGGCGGCACTGCACCACGAGCTCGGCATCGACAGCCTCGAGGCCCTGCGGCGCGCCGCCGAGGCCGGCAGGCTTCGAGGCCTCCCGGGCTTCGGGCCCAAGACCGAGGCGCGCGTGCTCGAGGCCATCCGGGCGCGTCTCGACACCGGCCGCCGCTTCCTGCTCGCCGAGGCCGAAGGCTGGGCCGAGGCCCTCGTCGAGCACCTGCGCGCCGCGCGCGGCGTGAACGAGATCGTGGTCGCCGGCAGCTTCCGGCGCCGGCGCGAGACCGTCGGCGACCTCGACATCCTGTGCACGGCACGCGACGGCGCCGCGGTGGCGGCGCACTTCGTGCGCTACGAGCGCGCCGCCGAGGTGCTCTCGCAGGGCACCACGCGCAGCACCATCGTGCTCCAGAACGGCCTGCAGGTGGACCTGCGCGTGGTCGAGGAAGGCAGCTTCGGCGCCGCCCTGCACTACTTCACGGGCAGCAAGGCGCACAACATCGCCGTGCGGCGCATGGGCCAGCAGCGCGGCCTCAAGATCAACGAGTACGGCGTCTTCCGCGGGGCGCGCCGCGTCGCGGGCAGCACCGAGGAGTCGGTCTTCCGCGCGGTCGGCCTGCCGTGGATCCCGCCCGAGCTGCGCGAGGACCGCGGCGAGATCGAGGCCGCGCAGGCCGGCGCCCTGCCGCGGCTCGTGCGGCGCGAGGACCTGCGCGGCGACCTCCATTGCCACACGCGCGCGAGCGACGGGCGCAGCACGCTCGAGGAGATGGCCGAGGCGGCGCGCGCCGCCGGGCTCGAGTACCTCGCCTTCACCGAGCACTCGCGCAGCCTGCGCGTGGCGCGCGGGCTGGATGCCGCACGCCTGCGCGCCCACGTCGAGGCGATCCGCCGCCTCGACGAGCGCCTCGAGGGCATCACGCTGCTCGCCGGCATCGAGGTCGAGATCCTCGAGGACGGCAGCCTCGACCTTCCGGACGAGGTGCTCGCCGAGCTCGACGTGGTCGTGGGGGCGGTGCACAGCCACTTCGACCTGCCGCGTGCGCGCCAGACGCGCCGCATCCTGCGCGCCATGGACCACCCCCATTTCCACATCCTCGCCCACCCCAGCGGGCGGCTGCTGCTGCAGCGCGATCCCTACGACGTCGACCTCGCGCGCGTCATCCGCCACGCGCGCGAGCGCGGCTGCTTCCTCGAGCTCAACGCCAATCCGGACCGCCTCGACCTCGACGACGTGCACTGCCGCATGGCGCGCGACGAGGGCGTGCTGGTGGCGATCTGCTCCGACGCCCACTCGAGCCTGGGCTTCGCCAACCTCCGCTACGGCGTCGGCCAGGCGCGGCGCGGCTGGCTGGGGCCCGAGCACGTGCTCAACACGCGCCCCGTCGAGGAGCTCCGGCGTCTGCTCGCCGGCGGCTGACGGGCCGCGGCCGCCTGCGGCGGCCGCAGAGACGAGAGACGGGAGCCGGGAGGCGAGGGTCGGTGCACCCTTCGGGCGCAGCCTTTTCTCTTTCCCCCTCCCGCAACCCGTCTCCCGCAAACTGCAAAGCGCAAACTGCGGCCCGCAGGCCGCATGCCGGGACCGGCTAAAGCCCCGCGGCCGGCGTGCCGTTAGAATCCCCGAAACCGGGAGCGCCCTTCCCGCCCGGGCCCCGGCCCCGCCCGGGCCGCCATACCGCTGGAAGGGCCGGGACCTCCGGGATCCCGAGGTCGCCCGATGGGAGCGAGCACCACGGCCCGACACCAGGTGGCTCGCGGCCGCCCGCGCGGCCTGCGGCCTCCACTCGAGGCACTCATTCTCTGCGCCGCCCTGGCGGCGGCGCCCCCCGCACGTGCCCACGACGCCGAGGCGGCCCTCGGGGCGGCCGTGGGCCTCGGGCTCGCGGGCGCGCTGGCCACCACCGTGGGCCTCGGCTCCGTGGCCGTCGCCCGCCTGCGCCGGGCGCTGCGGCGCACCCGCGCCCGGCTGCGGCACGAGATCCGCGCACGCCGCGCCGCGGAGGCGGCGGCCCGCAGGGCGGGGGACGGGCCCGGGTCGACCGCCAGCCGCCGCACGCTGGAGCGGGCCGCCCTGTACGACCCGCTCACGGACCTGCCCAACCGCGCCAGCTTCCTGGAGCACCTCGCCCAACGCCTGGCCGTGTGCCTAGGATCCGGACACGGGCTCGCCGTCGTCATGCTCGACCTCGACGGCTTCAAGGAGGTGAACGACACTCTCGGCCACCACCACGGGGATCGTCTCCTGCAGGCGGTCGCGGTACGGCTCCGCCAGAGTGTCCGCGCCACGGACCTCGTGGCGCGGTGGAGCGGCGACGAGTTCGTGCTTCTCCTTGCCGACGCGGGCGGCGAGGACGCCGCCCGGGCCGCGACCGGCAAGGTCCTCGACGCCCTCGCCCGCCCGCTCCAGGTGGAGGGCCACCCGATCTACATCCAGGCGAGCGCCGGCATCGCATTGGCGCCGGAGGACGGGACGGAGCCGGAAACCCTCATCCGCCGGGCGGACGCGGCGATGTACCGCGCCAAGGACCGGCGCAGCGGGATCGAGCGCTACGCACCCGAGGAGGACCCCTATTCGCGCCAGCGGCTCGAGCTCGCCGCCGAGCTCGCCGGCGACCTGCGCTCCGGCGCCGCGCGGCTCGCCGTCTGGTACCAGCCCCAGGTCGCGCTCGCCACGGCACGCGTGGTCGCGGCCGAGGCGCTGCTGCGCTGGAGACGCTCCGACGGAACGCCGGTCCCGCCGGACCGCACCGTGGCCGTGGCCGAACGTGCCGGTCTCATACGGCCGCTCACCTTCCGCGTCCTCGAGCTGGCGATCGCCCATCTGGCCACCTGGCGCACGCGGGGGCTGGGACTCGAGCTCGCCGTCAACCTCTCGCCGTGGATGCTCAACGACCCGAACCTGGGCCGGGACATCCTGCGCAGGCTGGAACGGGCGCGCCTTCCGGCGGGCGCGCTCACCCTCGAGGTCACAGAAGGCGCCCTGCTGCGCGAGCCCCGTCTCGCCGTCCGCCTGCTCGGCGAGCTGCGCGCGGCGGGGCTGCGCATCGCGCTCGACGACTTCGGGACCGGCTATTCCTCTCTCGACCGCCTCTGGCGACTCCCGGTGGACGAGATCAAGATCGACCGGCGCTTCGTCACGGGCATCGGCGAGGCCCGCAACCTCGCCATCGTGCGCACCATCGTCGCCCTCGGCCGTCAGCGTCACGCCGAGCTCCTTGCCGAGGGCGTGGAGGACGCGGACACGGCCGTGCTGCTCGCCGGCCTCGGCGTGGACCGCATCCAGGGCTACCACGTGGCGCGCCCCATGCCGCCGGACGAGCTGCCCCGCTGGATCGGGTCCCGCGCCGCCGCATCGCGCTAGGCGCCACACGGGCCGCAGTGAGCGGTCCGCAGCATACGCGCACGGCCTGTGGCGGCAGAGGCGAGAGACGGGGGTCGGGAGGCAAGGGGTGGAGCGCGCTTCGCGCGCGGCCTTTTGTCTTTCCCGCGTCCCGCAGCCCGTCACCCGCCTCCCGTCACCCGCCTTCCGCAACCCGTCGCCCGGCACCGTTGAAAGCGCGTGCGCACGCCCGCATCATCGGGCCGAGAGAGACCGGCCAGCGGCCAGGAGGCGGCGATGGACGCGGAGCGCATGCAACCCGGCGAGGGCGACGCCCTGCTGATCGTCGACGTCCAGAACGACTTCCTCCCGGGCGGGGCCCTGCCGGTGCCCGAGGGCGACGCCGTGGTGCCTGTGCTCAACCGCTGGATCGAGCGCTTCACGGCCAGGGGGCTACCGGTCTACGCCACGCGCGACTGGCATCCCCCCAACCATTGCTCCTTCCGCGAGCAGGGCGGGCCGTGGCCGCCGCACTGCGTCGCCGACACCGAGGGCGCCGCCTTCGCGCCGGGGCTGAAGCTGCCGCCGGATGCCGTGATCGTCTCCAAGGCGACCGAGCCCGACCGGGAGGCTTACTCCGGCTTCCAGGGGACGGACCTCGCCGAGCGCCTGCGCGCGCAGGGGGCGCGGCGGCTGTTCGTCGGCGGCCTCGCCACGGACTACTGCGTGCTGAGCACCGTGCGCGACGCCCTGCGCGAGGGCTTCGAGGTGGTGGTGATCGAGGACGCCGTGCGCGCCGTCGACGTGCAGCCGGGCGACGGTGCGCGGGCGCTGGAGGAGATGCGCCGCCTCGGGGCACGGACGGTGCGGACCGAGGCGACGGCCGCATGAGCGCGGGCGTCGGCGGCGAGGCGCTGCTCACCGACCTGTACCAGCTCACCATGCTCCAGTCCTATCTGGAGCATGGCTACACCGACACGGCCGTCTTCGAGTTCTTCTCGCGCAAGCTCCCGCCGGAGCGGCGCTTCCTGCTCGCCGCGGGCCTCGAGCAGGCGCTCGACTATCTCGAGGGGCTGCGCTTCACCGAGCCCGAGCTCGACTGGATCCGCCGCTCGGGGCGCTTCTCGCGCGACTTCGCCGACTGGCTCGAGGGCTTTCGCTTCACGGGCGAGGTCCACGCCCTGCCGGAGGGCACGCCCTTCTTCGCCGACGAGCCCGTGCTGCGGGTGGTGGCGCCGCTGCCCCAGGCCCAGCTCGTCGAGAGCCGGCTCATCAACCTGCTCCATTTCTCCATCCTGATCGCCTCCAAGGCGGCGCGCTGCGTGCTCGCCGCTCCGGGCAAGCTCCTGGTCGACTTCGGCATGCGGCGCTCGCACGGCGCCGAGGCCGCCCTGCTCGCCGCGCGAGCGAGCTACCTCGCGGGCTTCGCCGGAACCTCCACGGTGCTCGCGGGCATGCGCTGGGGCATCCCCGTCTACGGCACCATGGCCCATTCCTTCGTGCAGGCGCACGACGACGAGGCGCTCGCCTTCGAGCATTTCGCGCGCAGCCACCCGGCGAGCGCCGTGCTGCTGATCGACACCTACGACACTGAGGCCGGCGCCGAGAAGGTGGTGCGGCTCGCCCCGCGGCTGCGCGAGGCCGGCATCGCCGTACGCGGGGTGCGCATCGACAGCGGCGACCTGGCCGAGCACGCGCGCCGCGTGCGCGGGATCCTCGACCGCGGCGGGCTGCGCGATGCGATCGTCTTCGCCAGCGGCAACCTCGACGAGCACGAGCTCGCGCGCCTCCTCGCGGCCGGCGCCCCCATCGACGGCTTCGGCGTCGGCACGCGCCTCGACACCTCCGCCGACGTCCCCTACCTCGACTGCGCCTACAAGCTCATGGAGTACGCGGGACGCCCGCGGCGCAAGCGCTCCGAGGGCAAGGCCACCTGGCCGGGTCGCAAGCAGGTCTACCGCGAGCGCGACGCCGAGGGGCGCCTGCTGCGCGACGTGCTGACGGTGGAGGGCGACGAGCAGCCGGGCGAGCCGCTGCTGGTGCCCGTCATGCGCGAGGGCCGCAGGCTGGCGCCGCCCGAGCCGCTGGAGGCGATCCGCGAGCGCGTGGCGCACGAGCTCGCGGCGCTGCCGCCCGAGCTGCGCGCCCTCGAGCCGGCCGAGCGGCACTTCGCCTGCGAGATCTCGCCGGCGCTGCGCGCGCTGACCGAGGCCGTCGACCGCGCCTGAGCGGCCTCAGCCGCCGTTGCCGCCCGAGCGCTCGGGCCCCTGGGCGGAGGCGTCGCGCTCCTCTTCCTCCTCGCCGGTGTAGCTCTCGTCGAACTCGATGCGGTTGCGCCCGAGCCGCTTGGCCCGGTAGAGGGCGGCGTCGGCGCGCTCGATGAAGCCCCCGGGCGTCTCGCCCGGGCGGTAGAGGGCCACGCCGGCCGAGAAGGTGGGCACCTTGAGGGTGCGGCCGTTGAAGCGGCAATAGGTCTCGGCGGCGCGCTTCTTGACCTTGGCGAGCGCCCGCAGCGCCCCCTCGCGGTCCGTGTTGGGCAGCAGCACGGCGAACTCCTCGCCGCCGTAGCGCGCCACCAGGTCGTGGTGGCGGAAGACCGACAGGATGTCGTTGGCGTAGCAGCGCAGCACGGCGTCGCCCGCGGCGTGCCCGTAGCGGTCGTTGATGGCCTTGAAGCCGTCGAGGTCGATCATCGCCAGCGACAGCGAGGAGCCGTAGCGCTGCACGCGTCCCACCTCGTCCTCCAGCCGCCGCAGGAAGGCGCGCCGGTTGGGCAGATGGGTGAGCTCGTCGGTGAGGCTCAGGACGCGGGCGCGGTGCAGCTCGTGGCCGAGGCGCCGGCTGTCGGTCTCGACCATCTGCAGGTAGCGGTAGGTGTCGTCGAGCTTGCGCGCGAGCGCATGATGCGCGCGCAGCATCTTCTCGATCTCGCGCACGGCGCTCGCGCGCAGGCGCTCGAAGTCCTCGGGGCCGCCGCTCTGGCGCAGCTCCGACAGCACCACCTCGAGCAGCACGCCGAACTCCTGGTTCTCGAGGATGGTCTCCTGCACCTGCAGCGCCAGCGTCTCCTGGAGCTTGCGGAGCTTGCGCACCTCCTCGGCCTGCCGGGCGCTGCCCGCCGCGGCGGGCTGACCGGCGGCGGCCGGCTCTGCGCGGGCGCCTTCCGCGCCGGCGGCCGCCGCAGCCCCGGCCGTCTCCTCGCGCCCGCCTTCCGCCGGCGCGGCGGGCGGACGCGCCTGTGGGGGCTCCGCGCCGCGCACGCCGTAGTCCTCGAGCAGCGGCGCGAGCGCCTCGCGGAAGGCCTCGAGGTCGAGCGCCTCGCGCCGCTCCGCCAGCTCGCGCGCATACTGCTCGACGTACTGGCGCAGGTGATCGAGCTCGGCCAGCGACAGCGGCGGCTGGAGCCGCCGCTGCACCAGCCGCACCTGCACGTGCATGGGCGATCCCGGCTCCAGGTGGCGCAGGAAGGCCTCGAGCAACAGGTGCAGGAGCGCCGCATAGGTGCGCTCCACCCGGAGCCGCTCGACGTCCGCGTCCTCCAGCAGGCGCTCGACCTGGCGGTAGATGACGGCCCCGGCCGGCGTGCGCTGCAGGGCCTCGAGCAGCCGCAGGGCCTTGCGCGCCCCCGCCCACTCGGGCCCTACCGCGACGCCGCCCTCCCCCGCCGGGGCGTCGCGGCGCTCTCCCCCATCGTTCATGGTCCCCGTGGTGCCTCTGTGCTTGTCCGTGTCGGGGCCCGGCGCTGCCCGCTCAGCCGCCGTCCACGCGCGGCGCCCGGCCGCCCATCCGGCGAGTGCCCGGGCCTGCGGAGCAACCTTAACCCGCCGGCGGGCGCCGGGACAATTTGCCTCCGGGGCGCGCCGCGGCGGCGGGGGCGCGTGCCGGGACCGGCCGCGGCGCAACCGTCCGCGCGCCGGCGTGCCTGCAAGCTACTGTGGCAACGGGATTTTTGCCGCGCGGCGGCGCGGCCCCACGGAGAGCGGATGGGCGATTTTCTTACGGGAGGGCGAGCCGATTTCCTACAAAGGCGGCGCCGAGGGCGCGGCCGCCGGCGGCGCTCAGGCGACGCTCCTGCGCCCTTCGCGGACGGGCTCGACGAGCGCGGCCGCTGCTGCGGCGAGCCCCTCCAGAAAACCCTCGTCCAGCCCGAGGCGCCGCGCCACGACCGGGAAGGCCGCCCGCCGGCCCTCGCGGCCCTCGGCGCGCGCCAGCACGGCCTCGGCCGTCGCCACGATGGCCGGGTAGGGCCAGTCGCCGCCCACGTCGGCCTCCGGGTGATGGTGCGCGCCCGCCGTGGCCACCAGCGCCGGCGGCGCACCCCAGGCGCGCAGGAGCCAAGCGCCGAGGCGCGCGTGCCCGGTCTGCACCACGTGCCGGGCCTCGCCGAGGGCGAGCAGGTGCGACTCGAGCTCCGGCACCGGCGTGTCGGGGTTGGCGGCGGCCATGCGGTTGAGAAGGTGGAACTCCGGCTGGAACAGGTGGGCGAGCAGCCGCAGCCCCACGTCGTGGAGCAGCGCGGCGGCGACGAGCAGGCCGCGCCGCGGCGGGGGCTCGCACCGCGCCTCGCCTGCAATGCGCACGGCGAGGGCGGCGGCGAGCGCCGCCTCGCGCGCCAGCGCGCGGCCCCCGAGGGGGCCGCCGGGCGGCACACGGAACAGCTCCTCCACCACGGCGGAGAGCGCCGCGGCGACGGCGCCGCCCGGGCCCAGCGGGCCCGCCAGCGCCGCGGCCAGGTCCGCAGGCCGCCCCCCGCCGAGGAGCGGCGAGGCCGCCAGCTCCAGCACGCGTGCGGCCGCGCGCGTGTCTGCGGCCACGAGACGCGCGGCCTCGGCCGGCGCGGGCTCTTCCGGAGCCCCAAGGGCTGCCAGCAGGGGACGGGCCGCCTCCGGCAGCCGCGGCACGTCGTAGACGCGCTCGATGCGCCCGCACAGCTCCACCGAGGGCAGCAGCGCCTCGGTGCCGCCGGTGTCCGCCTCCGCGCCGCTCACGCGGGGCGCGGGCCGGGCGATGCGGGCGATGAGGGCGTGCGGCTGCAGCGCCACGAAATCGCGGCCGTGCATGCGCACGTAGCAGCCGTGGCGCCCGCCCTCGAAATGGACCGTGCCCATGCGCGCCACCGCCACGTCGACCACCACGCGCAGCCCGTAGGCCTCGCCGAGCACGGGCACGCAGCCGGGGTCGCAGTCGGCGAAGCGACGGCCCGCGGCCTCCAGACCGGCCGGCTCCCAGCAGCGCCCGGTGACGGCCGCGAGGGCCTCGAAGTCGATCAGGGTGCCGGCGGGCACCACGGCAAGGCAGGATTCGCCCGCCGGGGAGACGAGCAGGACACCGCGCACCAGGTCGCCGGGGCCGATGCCGGCCGCCTCGGCCTCGTCCGGCAGCCCCGGGCAGGCATCGCCCGTGCACGTCACGCCCGTGACGAGGTCATAGGGACGGCCCGCGGCGCGCAGCCGCTGGTCCACGGTCCTCGCCGGTGCGACGGCTCTCATCGCTCCCCCATCCCGGAACCCGGGTCGGCCGGGCCCCTTCCCGCACGACCGAGCCTACCGCCTCCTGGGGGCGCGGGCCGTGCGCTCGGTCACATCATGCCCGACGGGCGCCACGCGGGGAAGCCCAGGGCCGCCCATGGGGCCCGGGTGCCGGCTCCCGGGTGCCGGGGCGGCGGCCCGCACGGGCTCCGCCTCAGTTGAGCTGCACCCGGATCCCCCAGGGGACCTGGGCGCCGCCCTTGACCAGCCAGATGACGGGATAGGGCGGCTCGTGCGGCGGGAACTCGCCCTGGGCGTCGGTGAAGTAGACCAGCACGTCCGGGCGCAGGCCCTCGCGCTCGACCCAGTCGAAGACGGGCCGGAAGCGAGTGCCCCCGCCCCCGCGGAGGCTCCTCGGCAGCGTCAGCGGCTCCCAGGGCTCGTAGCGCCAGGGCCCCTCCGGGGCCAGGTCCCAGTCGCAGGCGAGCAGCGTCAGGCGCGCGCGCACCTGCCCCTTGATGGCGTCGAGCTCCGAGGCGAAGGCGCGGATCTCCTCGTCCGTCACCGAGCCGCTGGTGTCGAGGGCCACCACCAGGTCCATCTCGTGCCCGCGCAGGGCGGGCAGGATGGCCTGGCCCTCGCGGCGCGAGGGGCGCGTGTAGGTGTAGTCGTCGCGGGCGCGCGCGACGAGATAGCGGGCGAGCAGGCTGCGCCAGGGCACCTGCGGCGCGAGCAGGCGGTCGACCATGCGCGCGAGCGCCCCGGCGAGCTTGCCCGCCTGGAGCGCCTGCTGCGCCGCGCCCGCGAGATAGCGCCGCCAGCGCTCGGCAAGCTGCTCGCGCTCCTGGGGGCTGAGCGGCGGCGGCTGCCCGGCGGGGCGGCGCCCCTCGCGGCCCTGCTGCTCGTCCGGGCGCGGCGCCTCCTGCGGCTCGGGCGCCGGCCCCTCCTGCTCGCCCTGGCCGCCGCCCTCGTAGAGGTGGCGGTCGAAGGGCTCGTGCCCCTCCTCCTGGTCGTCCTTGATGAGCGGGTAGATCTCCTCGGCGCTCATGCCCTCGAAGTCCGGGACGATGAGCGCGCCGGGCGCGGGGCTCAGCCCCTCCTTGACCAGCAGCGGATTGATGGCGAGGTCGCAGGCGAGGTCCCAGCGGTGCTTGACGCGGTGCTCGCGGCGGGCGAAGTGCGACAGCGCGCAGTGCAGCGCCTCGTGCGCGAGGGCGAACTGGAGCTGCTCGAGCGGCAGGCTGCCGACGTACTCGGGGTTGTAGTAGAGGGCGCGCGCGTCGGTGGCCACCGACGGGCACCACTGCGGGTCGGCCTCGACCAGCGGCAGGCGCAGCACCAGCGCGCCGAGGAAGGGCTTCTCCAGGATCAGGCGCGTGCGCGCCGCGGCGAGCTTGGTCTGGACCCGGTCGCTGCTGCCCATGGCCGTCCCGGAGGGCCGCTCAGACGTCGTAGAGCATGACGTCGGCCACGACCTGCGCCCACTCCGAGAACTCCGGCACCTCGAAGAGCGCCTGCCCCACGGCGCGGTGCAGGTCCGAGACCAGCATCACGCCCATCTCGCGCTCCGGGAAGCGCGCCGCGTAGGCGAGGATGCGCCCGAGCACACGCCTGCCCTCCTCGCCGGCGCCCGCCTCGATGCCGCGGCGCACCAGCGCCGAGGCCACGGCGTACTGCAGATCGATGCCCTCCGGCACCTCCACGTCCTCGCCGCGCACGATGGCGTCGATGTCCGGCATCTTCTCCAGGTTCTCGAGGAACGCGGCGAGCTCAACTCCCGCGGCCTGCCCCACGCAGGCCGCCAGCGCCCCCGGCAGCAGCTGCGGATCGTCGCCGAACTTGGCGAGCGCCCGGTGGGCGAACTCCCACGAGCGCGGCGAGGGGAAGGCGATCGGGTTCTGCGCCGGATCGAAGTCGAACAGGAGCTCCGGCCGGAAGCGCAGGAAGGCGATGAGCCGCTCGTCGATCCCCGCCCCGTGCGCCCAGGCCACCCAGTCGTCCAGGTTGGGCTCGACGTCGAGGTGCGCGAAGCGGTTCGCGAGCGGTGTCGGCATCGGGTAGGTGACGCCGCGGTCGCCGTGGCGGTTGCCGGCTGCGAAGATCGCCCAGCCCGGCGGCACCGTGTAGTCGCCGAGACGGCGGTCGAGGATGAGCTGGTAGGCCGCCGCCGAGACCGCCGGCGGCGCCGAGGTGATCTCGTCGAGGAACAGGATCCCCTTCGGCCCGTGGCGCTCGGCGTCGGGCAGCATGGAGGGGATGGCCCACTCCACCCGTCCGTCGACGCGGAAGGGGATGCCGCGCAGGTCGCTCGGCTCGAGCTGCGAGAGCCGGATGTCGACCACGGGCGCGCCGTGCGCCTCGGCCACCTGCGCCACGATCTGGCTCTTGCCCACGCCGGGCGGGCCCCACAGCATCACGGGCGTGTGGCGACCCGCCTCGACACTTGTGAACTCGCGGTCCAGGAAGGCGCGTACCTGCGAGGGTCGCATGCGTCCGTCCTCCTCAGGCCTGCGGCGGCTCGCCGCCCTGCCCCTGCTGCGCCTGCTGCGCCTCGATCTCGCGGCGCACCTCGTCCATGTCGAGGGCCTTGGCCTGGGCGATGATCTCGTCGAGCGCCGAGGCCGGCAGCGCGCCGGGCTGGGCGTACAGGATCACCTGCTCGCGGAAGACCATCAGCGTCGGGATCGAGCGGACCTGGAACCAGCCCGCCAGCTCGCGCTGCTCGTCCACGTTGACCTTGGCGAAGACCACGTCCTCGTGCTGCTCCGAGGCCGCCTCAAAGACGGGCGCGAAGCTGCGGCAGGGCTGGCACCAGGAGGCCCAGAAGTCCACCACCACCATGTCGTTGCCCGAGATCACCTCGTCGAAGTTTTCCTTGGTCAGCTCGACTGTCGCCATCGCGTCTCTCTCATCGCACGGAAAGTAAGGAAAAGGGCGCTTCCGGGCCCGGCCGCCCACGGTAGCACGCCGCACGCCGCGAAGCGAGTGGTTGGGCCGCAGGTTACGGGTGACGGGTTACGGGTGACGGGTTGCGGGAGACGGGTTACGGGTTACAGTGTACAGGCTACTGTAAACCGTAAGCCGCAACCCGTGACCTGCACCCCCCTCGTCTCCCGACCCTCGTCTCTCGCCGCTTCGCGGGAATGCACGGGAGACGGGTTACGGGTGACGGGTGACCGTACACCGTAGCCTGCAACCCGTAACCGTCTCCTCGCCTCCCGACCCCCGCCTCTCGCCACTCTCGATTGTGGGAGGGGCTTCCAGCCCCGATTCAAGAAAGCCGCGCGCGAAGCGCGCACCGACCCTCGCCTCTCGACCCCCGTCTCCCGCCTCCGCCGCGCCAGGCGGCTCACGGTCCACCGCGGACCGCACACCGCGCACCGTCAACCCGGGCGCCCCTTCAGCTCCCGCAGCCGGCGGCGGTCGCGGCCCGCGGGCCTGCGCGCGGGGGCGAGGCGCTCGCGCCGGCGCGCCTCGCGCGCGGCCTCGCGCGCCGCGCGGCTCTCCGCTGTCTCCTCGTAAAGTGTGCGGGCCACCTCCGCCGGCCCGCGGCGCGCGCTCAGCGCGCGCACCGTCACCACCCAGCGCTGGCCGCTGCGCTGGATCTCGAGGCGGTCGCCCGGGCGCACCAGGCGCGAGGGCTTCACGCGCCGGCCGTTGACGTGCACCTTGCCGCCGCTCACCGCCTCGGCGGCATTGCCGCGCGTCTTGAAGAAGCGCGCCGCCCACAGCCAGCGGTCGATGCGCAGCCCCTCGGCCTCCGGCGCGGGAGCCCCGGCGGCCTGCCGCTCAGGCGGCGTGCGCCGACGCCTTCCCATCCCGGACTCCCGCGAGGGGCGCCCCCTCGTGGGCGAGCAGCGCGAGCTTGACGCGCACCCGCCGCGGGTCGCGGCCGCCGTAGCCGCCGGGCCCCTGCGCCGCCACGACGCGGTGGCAGGGCACGAACAGCGCCACGGGATTCGCGCGCAGGGCCGAGGCCACCGCGCGCGGGGCGCTGCCGAGGCGGCGCGCGGCCTCGCCGTAGGTGAGCACCGCGCCGGCGGGCACCGCCGCGAGCAGCGCGCGCAGCCGCGCGGCGAAGGGGCCGGGCGCCGGCGCGAGCGCCACGGCGGCGAGCGCCCGCGTGGCGGGATCCGCCAGGTAGGCCTCCACCGCCTGCGCGGCCGCCCGTGCGCGCCGCGGCACTCCGGCGCGCGGGCGCGCATCCGGCAGGAAGGCGGCGCGCCGCACGCGGCCTTCGCCGTCGACGGCGATGCCGAACGGCCCGAAGGGCGTGGCGAGGACGGCGTCCCAGCTCATGGCGCCTCCGCTGCGGCAGCGCCCAGCCGCGCCAGCGCCTGCGCCAGCAGCGCCCGGCGCGCCGGGTCCTTCGTCACCGCGAGCAGCGCGCGGTACTGGCGGGCGGCGTCCTCGCGCAGCCCCGCGGCGGCCAGCGACTCGGCGGCGCGGTAGCGCGCGCTCCGCCCCCACGGGTCGAGGCCCCCCGCCGCGGCGAGCGCCGAGCGCAGGTAGAGCCGCGCGGCCTGCACGTGCTCGCCGAGGCCGCGCCAAGAGTCCGCCATCCAGTACCAGCGCTCGCGCGCGCGACGCGCGTCCGGCACGCGCGGGCCGGCGGCGGCGAGCACGGCCAGCGCCTCGCGGTGGCCGCCCGCCGCCTGCAGATCGAAGACCACCTGCATGAGGCGGTCGTAGCGGCTCGCGGGCCACGGCCCCTCGCCCGCGAGCAGCGCGCGCAGGGCCTCCGCCCCCTCGCGCGGACGGCCGCCGAGGACCAGCACGCGCGCGCGCCGCAGGCGCCAGTCGGTCGCGTCGACGCCGGGCGGCGGGCGGTCGAGGCCGGCCAGCACCCGCGAGGCCAGCCGCACGCGGCCCGCGGCGAGGGCGGCTCCGGCCGCGCGGTAGCGCACCGCCGCAGGCAGCCGGGCCGGGTCCGGGAAGCGCGCCGGATCGAGGAAGACCGCGCCGAGAAGCCCCTCCCCGCCCGGCAGCGCCGCGAGCGCCACGGCGAGCGCCTCGGCCGCGGCCGCCCGCACCGCCTGGGCGCCGGCATGGCGCACGAGCCAGGCGAGCAGCGCGCGGCGCAGGGCGGGCGCCGCCTCCCCCTCCCGGGCCAGGGCGAGCCAGGCGGCGTCGTCGCCCACCAGCAGGCCGCGGGCGTTGGCTTCGCGCGCGGCCGCATCCTCCCACGCCGCCCACAGGGCCGCGAGGACGGGACGCCCGAAGGGGTCCGCGCCTTCCGCGCGCGCGCGCGCCGTGCCGAGCGGCGGCGCCGCCGCGACCGCGGCCTCGAGCGCCCGGATGCGGCCTGCCGCGTCGCCGGCCCGCGCCGCCGCCTCGGCGGCCACGCGCCAGGCCGCCGCCCGCAGCCGCGGCGCGAGCCCCTCGCGCGCGGCGAGCGCGGCCGCACGCTTGCGCACCGCCGCCGGCGGCGCCGCGCCGGCCCTCAGGGCGGCGAGCAGCCGCCATACCGCGGCCTCATCGCCCTCGACGCCCTCGAGCAGCTCGTGCGCCTCCGCGGGCCGGCCCAGCGCCAGCAGCAGGCGCGCGGTGGCGGTGCGCGCGAGGGCGTCGCCGGGGCCGAGGTCCTGGCGCAGCCGCCGCAGGGCCACCACGGCGGCCTCGCGGCGGCCCTCGGCGGCGTAGCACTCGACCACCAGCCGCCGCCAGCGCGCGAGCGCGCCCGCGGGCGGCGGCGCCTCGCCGGACCAGATCAGGCGCCGCAGCAGCGCGCGCGCCTCCGCAGGCCGCCCGCGGGCGAGCAGCGCCCGCGCCCGCAGGGTCAGGGCGTGGCGGCGAAGCTCGGTGCCGGCCGCCTCCGGCAGGCGCGCGGTGCGCGCGAGCAGCGCCTCCCAGCGGCCGGCGGCCGCCAGCAGCTCCAGCCGCAGCCCCTCCCACACGGCCCACGCCCCCGGGTCGGGCTCCGGCGCCGGCGCGGAGCGGAGCGCGAGCCGCAGGGCGAGCCCGGGGGCGCCGGCGCGCGCGAGCGCGCGCACCTCGGCCGGGTCCGGCGGCGGGGCCTGCGGCACGGCGGCGTGCGCGGCGGCCGCCGCCGCGAGGGCGGCCGCCGCCAGCGGGCTCAGCCGACCCACACGCGCGCGTTGCGGAAGAAGCGCAGCCACGGCCCCTCCTCCGGCCAGCCGTCGGGATGCCACGAGAGCTGCACCGTGCGGAACACCCGCTCGGGGTGCGGCATGAGGATGGTGACGCGCCCGTCGCGCGTGGTGAAGCCCGTCAGCCCGCCGGGCGAGCCGTTGGGGTTGTACGGGTAGCGCTCGGCGGGGCGGCGGTGGCCGTCGACGTAGCGCAGCGCCGCGATCCCTTCGGCGAGGGCGGCGTCGGGGCCGGCCGGGTCGTCGAAGCGCGCGCGCCCCTCGCCGTGCGCCACCGCCACCGGCAGGATGGAGCCCGCCATGCCGCGCAGGAAGATCGAGGGGCTGTCGAGCACCTCGACCTGCACCAGGCGCGCCTCGAACTGCTCCGAGCGGTTGCGCACGAAGCGGGGCCAGTGGTCGGCGCCGGGGATGATGGGCGCGAGCCGCGCCAGCATCTGGCAGCCGTTGCACACGCCCAGGGCGAAGGTGTCCTCGCGCGCGAAGAAGGCCTCGAAGGCCTCGCGCGCCCGCGGGTTGTGCAGGATGGTGGCCGCCCAGCCGCCGCCGGCGCCGAGGACGTCGCCGTAGGAGAAGCCGCCGCAGGCGGCGAGGCCCCGGAAGGCCGAGAGGTCGGCCTCCCCGCGCACCAGCGCCTCCATGTGCAGGTCCACGGCCTCGAAGCCGGCGCGCGCGAAGGCCGCCGCCATCTCGAGGTGGCCGTTGACGCCCTGCTCGCGCAGGATCGCCACCCGCGGCCGCGCCCCCGTGGCGACGTAGGGGGCGGTGACGTCGTCTGCCGGGTCGAAGGTGAGGCGCGGGACGAGCCCAGGGTCGTCGCGGTCGAGCGGCAGGTCGTGCTCCTCGCGCGCGCATTCGG
The DNA here is from genome assembly GCA_015494165.1 of Gammaproteobacteria bacterium. Taxonomy (GTDB): domain Bacteria; phylum Pseudomonadota; class Gammaproteobacteria; order S144-34; family S144-34; genus S144-34. The sequence continues at coordinate 19,286 of WGBS01000097.1, forward strand.
GGTGGTCGCGCAGCGCCTGCATGCGGTAGCTCGTCTCCTGCCAGGCGCGTTGCAGCTCGACGCGGTCCTCGTCGAGCAGCGTGCGAGCGCCGTGGCGCACCACCACGCGGTCGTCGGCGCGGGGGCTGCCCACGAGGTGGGTGTGGCGGCCGAGCCCGGCCTCGCGGAAGGCGGCGAGCACGCGCTCGCGGTCGGCGCGGCGCACCTGCAGCACCGCGCCCAGCTCCTCGCTGAAGAGCGCCGCCACCGGGTCCGGCCCGAGGGCGTCGAGCGTGACGTCGAGGCCGCAGCGCGCGGCGAAGGCCATCTCGCACAGCGTCACGAGCAGCCCGCCGTCGGAGCGGTCGTGGTAGGCGAGCAGGAGGCCGCGCTCGTTGAGCGCCTGCACGGCGTCGAAGAAGGCGCGCAGCGCGCGCGGGTCGTCGAGGTCCGGCGGGTGGTGGCCGACCGCGCCGTGCACCTGCGCCAGCGCCGAGCCGCCGAGGCGGTTGCGCCCCTTGCCGAGGTCGACCAGGATCAGGTCCGTCTCGCCCAGGTCGAGGCGCAGCAGCGGGGTGAGCGTGCGCCGCACGTCGAGCACCGGCGCGAAGGCGGAGACGATGAGCGAGAGCGGCGCCGTCACCTCGCGCCGCTCGCCGTCCTCCTCCCACACGGTCTTCATCGACAGCGAGTCCTTGCCGACGGGGATGGCGATGCCGAGCGCCGGGCACAGCTCCTCGCCCACGGCGCGCACGGTGTCGTAGAGCGCGGCGTCCTCGCCCGGGTGGCCCGCTGCCGCCATCCAGTTCGCGGACAGCCGCACGTCGCCGAGGCGCCGGATGCGCGCGGCGGCGATGTTGGTCACGGCCTCGCCCACGGCCATGCGCCCCGAGGCCGGCGCGTGCAGCACCGCGATCGGCGTGCGCTCGCCCACGGCCATGGCCTCGCCCGTGTGGCCCACGTAGTCGGTGGCGGTCACGGCGACGTCTGCCACCGGCGTCTGCCACGGCCCCACCATCTGGTCGCGGCACACCAGGCCCGTGACCGTGCGGTCGCCGATCGTGATGAGGAAGGTCTTGGCGGCGCAGGCGGGCAGGCGCAGCACGCGGTAGACGGCCTCGCGCAGGTCGAGGCCCTCGTGGCGGAAGGGCTCCTTGCGGAAGGGGCGGTGGCGCACGTCGCGCAGCATGCGCGGCGGCTTGCCGAGCACGACGTCGAGCGGCAGGTCCACCACCAGGTTGTCGAACAGCCCGTCGGCCACGACCAGGCGGCCGTCGTCGGTCACCTCGCCGATCACCGCCCACGGGCAGCGCTCGTGCTCGCAGATGGCGCCGAAGCGCTCCAGGTCCTCCGGGCGCACGGCCAGCACGTAGCGCTCCTGCGCCTCGTTGCACCAGATCTCCATGGGGGACATGCCGGGATCGTCGCAGGGGATGGCGCGCAGCTCGATGCGCGCCCCGCGCCCGCTCGCCGCCACCAGCTCCGGCACCGCGTTCGAGAGGCCGCCCGCGCCGACGTCGTGGATGGCGAGGATGGGGTTCGCCTCGCCCTGCGCCCAGCAGCGGTCGATGACCTCCTGGCAGCGCCGCTGCATCTCGGGGTTGTCGCGCTGCACGGAGGCGAAGTCGAGCTCGGCGTCGCTCGTGCCCGTCGCCATGCTGGAGGCGGCGCCGCCGCCGAGGCCGATGGGCAGCGCCGGACCGCCGAGGACGATGATCTGCGCGCCCGCCGGGAGCCGCGCCTTCGCCACGTGCGGCTCGCGGATGTTGCCGATGCCGCCGGCGAGCATGATGGGCTTGTGGTAGCCGCGCACCTCGCGCCCCGTGGGCCCCGGCACCTCCATCTCGAAGGTGCGGAAGTAGCCGCAGACGGCGGGGCGGCCGAACTCGTTGTTGTAGCCGGCGGCCCCGATCGGCCCCTCGAGCATGATCTCGAGCGCCGAGACGATGCGCCCCGGGCGGCCGTGGTCGCGCTCCCAGGGCTGCTCGAAGCCCGGGATGCGCAGGTTCGAGACCGAGAAGCCCGTCAGCCCTGCCTTGGGGCGCGCGCCGCGCCCCGTGGCCGCCTCGTCGCGGATCTCGCCGCCGCTGCCCGTGGCCGCGCCCGGCCGCGGCGAGATCGCCGTCGGGTGGTTGTGGGTCTCGACCTTCATCAGGATGTGCACGGGCTCGCGGCGGGCGCGGTAGCGGCCGCTCGCGGGGTCGATCTGCCAGCGCTCGCCCTCGAAGCCCTCGATGACGGCGGCGTTGTCGCGGTAGGCCGAGAGGATGCCGTCGGGGCTCGCGCGGTGGCTCGCGCGGATCATGTCGAAGAGGGTGCGCGGCTGCGGGCGCCCATCGATGCGCCAGGCGGCGTTGAAGATCTTGTGCCGGCAGTGCTCGGAGTTGGCCTGCGCGAACATGACGAGCTCGGCGTCCGTCGGGTTGCGGCCGAGCGCGGCGTAGGACTCGAGCAGGTAGTCGATCTCGTCGTCGGAGAGCGCCAGCCCCAGCTCGCGGTTGGCCGCCTCGAGCGCTGCCCGCCCGCCGCCGAGGAGGTCCACGGTGCCGAGCGGCGCCGGCTCGGCCTCGCGGAACAGCGCCTCGGCCTCCTCGAGCGCGCCGAGGACCGTCTCGGTCATGCGGTCGTGGAGGAGCGGGGCGGCGCGGTCGGCGGCCGCGGGCGGCACGGGGCCGCCGTCGGCGTCGAGCAGGTACCAAGCGGTGCCGCGCTCGACGCGGCGCACCACCTCCAGGCCGCAGTTGTGGAGGATGTCCGTGGCCTTCGACGACCACGGCGAGATGGTGCCGAGGCGCGGGACCACGAGCACGAGCCGCCCGCGCGGCGGCGGCGCCTGCGGCCCCTCGCCCGCGAGCAGGGCCTCGAGGCGGGCGAGCTCGTCGGCCTCCGGCGCCCGCTCGAGGGCGACGAAGTGGACGTGCTCGGCGTGGAGGTCCTGCACCTCGGGGGCGCGCTCGTGGAGGCGCTCGAGGAGCTTGGCCTTGCGGAAGCCCGACAGCGCCGGACCGCCTCGGAAATAGCGCATCGCCTGCCGCCTTCGTGCCGGTGCGCCCGTGCCCGCGGCGCGCGGCGGCGCGCGGCCGGCCGGCGGGCGGCCGCGGGAGACCCGGGCGCGAAGGCGGCCATGTTAGCGGAAGGGCGGGAACGGCGCCACGGGCGCGCCGCGCCCGCGGGCTCACACGCGGAAGCGGCGCACGAGCTGGTCGAGGCGCTCGGAGAGCTCGGCGAGCTCGTTGAGGTGCGAGACGGCCTCGCGCACGCGCTGGGCGCTCTCGGCCTCCATGGCGGAGATGGACTCCACCGTCTGCGCCATCTCCGAGGTGGCCGCGGACTGCTCGCCGGCCGCGGCCGCGATCTGCGCCACGCGCTCGTTCATCGCTCCCACGCTCGAGGCCATGCGCTCGATCACCGAGGCGGTCTCGCGCACGCGCTCGACCATGGTGCGCGTGGCCTCGGCCACGCTCTCCATGGCGCTCTCGAGACGGTCGTTGGCCGCCATGTTGTCGTCGATCAGCGAGGCGATGCGCGCCGTGGACTCCTGGGTCTTGTTGGCGAGCTCGCGCACCTCGTCGGCGACGACGGCGAAGCCGCGCCCCATGTCGCCGGCGCGCGCGGCCTCGATGGCGGCGTTCAGCGCGAGCAGGTTGGTCTGGTTGGCGATGTCGTTGATGACGGCCACCATCTCCTGCATCTCGCGCGCCTTGGCGCTGGCGCGCTCGACGTCGCCGCGCAGCGTGCCCACGCGCTCGCCCATGCCCTCGGCCTCGCGGCTGACCACGGCCACCGCCTCGGTGCCCGCCGTGGCCTGCTCGCGGGCGCGCTCGGCCTCCTCGGCCGCTTCCTGCGCCAGGCGCGCGATCTCGACGCTGCTCGCCGACATCTCCTCGGTGGCCGCGGCGGCGCTGCGCGCGCGGTCGGCCGCCTCCGACACGTTGGCCGAGACGCGCTCGACCTCGGCGCTCGCCCCGGTGGCGC
>WGBS01000098.1 GCA_015494165.1 Gammaproteobacteria bacterium
GACGAGGCGGCGCTCGCCGAGCTCGCCGCGCTCGGGGAGTCCGGCGCGCGACTGGTGCTCGCCGGCCCGCCCGAGCTCGCGAGCCGCCTCGAGGCGGGCCCCGTGGCGGAGCTTCCGCGCCAGCACATGCCGCTGCCCGCCTTCACCGAGGTCGAGGCGGTGCGCTTCCTGCGCGAGCGCCTGGTGCGCGCGCGCCGCGAGCCGCCCGGCGACGACGCCGAGCTGCGCCGCGCCTGGGCCGCGTGCAAGGGCCTGCCGGGCCGCCTGGTCGCCTATCTCGAGGCCTCGGCGACGCTGGCGCGTCCCGGCGGGGAGGGAGCGGAGGCGCCGGCCGCGCCGCCGCGCGCGCGCCCGCCGGGCTGGGCGATCGCCGCGGCGGCCGCCCTCGTGACGCTGGCGCTCGGTGGCGTCGCGTGGTGGCTGATGGGCGAGGAGCCGCCGCGGGGCGGGGCCGTCACCGAGGAGGTGCCGCTCGAGGTGCCGCCGTCCCCGCCGGCCGCCGCGGAGGGGCAGGCCAGGGACACGGCCGTGGCGGAGGCCCCCACCGAAGCGGCACCGGCTGCCGCGGCGCCCGAGCCGCCCGGGCGCGTCGCCGCGGCGGGGAGCCCCGCCCCCGCGGAGGCCGTCTCCGCGCCTTCCGCGGCGGAGGCGCCGGCAGAAGCGCTGGCAGGCGGCGGGCCGCAGCCGGCCGAGGCCGCAGCGCCCGCCGCAGCCGCCGGCGGAGACGCGCGGCCTGCCACGCCGCCGGCCGCCGCCCCCGCGGCCAAGCCGGCGGAGGCAGAGGGACGGCCGGCGGAGGCGAAGGCGGCCCGGCCCGAACAGCCGGCCACTGGCCCGAAACCGGCAGGCGCGCGGGCCGCGGCCGCCTCGCCCCCGGCGGCCGGCGGCCTCCTGGGCCCGAAGTGGGTCCTGCGCCAGCCGCCGGAGGCGTGGACGGTGCAGGTGCTGGGCGCGAGCCGCCGCGGGGCGGTCGAGCGCTTCGCGCGCACCCACCGCTTCCCGCCGGGCCCGCTCGCCTGGCTCGAGACGCGCCGCGCTGGCCGCCCCTGGTTCGTGCTCCTCCACGGGCGCTACCCGAGCCGCGAGGCCGCGCGCGCCGCCGCCCGGCGGCTGCCGCCCGCGGTGCGCCGCGCCGGGCCGTGGCCGCGGCGCTTCGGCGAGCTCCGGCGCCTCGCCGCCGGCGCGCGAAAGCCGCGCTGATCCAAGGGCTTCCGCCCGCGGCGGGCCGTTGAAGGCGCTTCGCGCGCGCCGCTATACTGGTGGGCCGCTTCGCGGCCGGCCCGGGGACCTGCACCACCCGTCCACCGCCGAGGCGGGGGCGCGCCTGCGCGCGCGGCCGTCGCGCCCCGACGTCCCGAACCCTGATCCGAGCACGGGAGCCCGTGAGCGTGGTGAACGAGACAGCCCCGCGAGCCGGCCGGCACGGCCTCTACCGCCCGGAGTTCGAGCGCGACGCCTGCGGCTTCGGGCTCATCGCCCACATGGACGGGCGCGCGAGCCACTGGCTCGTGCAGACCGCGATCGGCGCGCTGGCGCGCCTCACCCACCGCGGCGCCATCGCCGCCGACGGCAAGACCGGCGACGGCTGCGGCCTGCTGCTCGCGCGCCCCGACGCCTTCCTGCGCGCCGCGGCCGCCGAGGCCGGCATCCGCCTCGGCGAGCGCTACGCCGTCGGCATGGTCTTCCTCCACCCGGAGCCCGCGCGGGCGGAGGCCGCGCGCCGCAGGCTCGAGGCCGAGCTCGCCGCCGAGGGCTTCTCGGTGTTCGGCTGGCGCGAGGTGCCGACTGACGCCTCCGCCCTCGGCGAGGAGGCGATCCGCTCGCAGCCGCGCATCGAGCAGGTCTTCGTCGCCCCGCCCGCGGCGCTCGACGACGACGGCGTGGAGCGCCGCCTCTACGTGGCGCGCCGGCGCGCCGAGCGCGCCCTCGAGCCCGAGGACCGGGTCTTCTACGTCCCGAGCCTCTCGGCGCGCGTGATCGCCTACAAGGGCCTCATGATGCCGGCCAACCTGCCGGCCTTCTATCCGGACCTGGGCGACGCGCGCCTCGCCTCCCCGCTGGTGGTCTTCCACCAGCGCTTCTCGACCAACACCTGGCCGCAGTGGCGGCTCGCGCAGCCCTTCCGGTACCTGGCGCACAACGGCGAGCTCAACACGATCCGCGGCAACCGCAACTGGGCGGTGGCGCGCGCCCACAAGCTCGCGAGCCCCCTGCTGCCCGAGCTCGGCGAGCTCACGCCGCTCGTCTCGCTCGAGGGCTCCGACTCGTGCAGCCTCGACAACATGCTCGAGGCCCTGCTCGCCGGCGGCATGGACCTCTTCCGCGCCGTGCGCCTGCTCATCCCGCCCGCGTGGCAGAACGTCGAGACCATGGACCCGGACGCGCGGGCCTTCTACGAGTACCACTCCATGCACATGGAGCCCTGGGACGGGCCCGCCGGCATCGTGCTCACCGACGGCCGCCACGCCGCCTGCGTGCTCGACCGCAACGGCCTGCGCCCGGCGCGCTACGTCATCACCCGCCACCCCGAGATCGAGGGCGAGCCGCGCGCCGACGGCGAGTGGGCGGGCTGCGTCATCACGCTCGCCTCCGAGGTGGGCGTCTTCGACTACGAACCCGAGCGCGTGGTGCGCAAGGGCCGCCTCAAGCCCGGCGAGATGATCGCCGCCGACACCTGGACCGCGACCCTGCACGAGCCCGAGGCCATCGAGCGCGAGCTCGCCGGCCGCCGTCCCTGGCGGCGCTGGCTCGACGAGCACGCCTGCCGCCTGGAGTCGAGCCTCGACGACAGCGTGCTCACGGACGCGCCCATGGACCGCGCCACCCTCGACGCCTACCAGAAGCAGTTCCAGGTGAGCTTCGAGGAGCGCGACCAGGTGCTGCGCGTGCTCGCCGAGGCGGGCCAGGAGGCGGTCGGCTCCATGGGCGACGACACGCCGCTGCCCGTGCTCTCGAAGCGCCCGCGCAGCCTCTACGACAGCTTCCGCCAGCAGTTCGCGCAGGTCACCAACCCGCCCATCGACCCCCTGCGCGAGCAGATCGTCATGTCGCTCGAGACGCTCCTCGGGCGCGAGCGCAACCTCTTCGAGGTCACGCCCGAGCACGCGCGGCGCCTCATCATAGACTCGCCCGTGCTGTCGGAGGGCAAGTTCCGGCGCCTGCTCGAGCTCGACGGGCCGGACTACGCCGTCGCCCGCATCGACCTCACCTACCCGGCCGAGGGCGGCCTGCGCGAGGCCATCGAGCGCATCTGCGAGGAGGCGGTGGCCGCGGTGCGCGCGGGCAAGGTGATCCTCGTGCTGAGCGACCGCGGCATCGCCCCCGACCGGCTCCCGGTGCACGCCCTGCTCGCCACCGGCGCGGTGCACCACCGCCTCATCCGCGAGGGGCTGCGCTGCGACGCCAACCTCGTCGTCGAGACCGCCACCGCGCGCGACCCGCACCACTTCGCCTGCCTCATCGGCTACGGCGCGACCGCGGTCTATCCCTACCTCGCCTACGAGTGCCTCGAGGACATGGTGCGCACGGGCGAGATCCCGGAGGCCAAGAAGGCGGGCCTCGCCCAGGCCTACCGCCGCGGCATCAACAAGGGCCTCTACAAGATCCTCTCCAAGATGGGGATCTCGACCATCGCGAGCTACCGCGGCGCGCAGCTCTTCGAGATCGTGGGCCTGCACGAGGAGGTGGTGGAGCTGTGCTTCCCGGGCACCGTGAGCCGCGTGCAGGGCATGGGCTTCGCCGACCTCGAGGCCGACGTGCGCGCCCTCGCCCGCGCGGCCTGGAACCCGCGCCGGCCCATCGAGCAGGGCGGGCTGCTCAAGTTCGTCCACGGCGGCGAGTACCACGCCTACAACCCGGACGTGGTGCAGGCCCTGCGCAAGGCCGCGGTCAGCGGCCGCTACGAGGACTACCTCGAGTTCGCGCGCCTGGTGAACGAGCGCCCGCCGGCGACGCTGCGCGACCTGCTGCGCCTGCGCACCGACCTCGAGCCCGTGCCCCTCGAGGAGGTGGAGCCGGTCGAGGCCATCGTGCGGCGCTTCGACACCGCCGCCATGTCGCTCGGGGCGCTCTCGCCCGAGGCGCACGAGACCCTGGCCGAGGCCATGAACCGCCTCGGCGGGCGCTCCAACTCCGGCGAGGGCGGCGAGGACCCGGCGCGCTACGGGACGCTGCGCACCTCCAAGATCAAGCAGGTGGCCTCGGGACGCTTCGGCGTCACGCCGCACTACCTGGTCAACGCCGAGGTCCTGCAGATCAAGATCGCCCAGGGCGCCAAGCCCGGCGAGGGCGGCCAGCTCCCGGGCCACAAGGTCAACGAGCTCATCGCGCGCCTGCGCTACTCGCGCCCGGGCGTGGCGCTCATCTCGCCGCCGCCGCACCACGACATCTACTCCATCGAGGACCTGGCCCAGCTCATCTTCGACCTCAAGCAGGTCAACCCCGAGGCCCAGGTCTCGGTCAAGCTCGTGGCCGAGGCGGGCGTGGGCACCATCGCCGCGGGCGTGGCCAAGGCCTACGCCGACCTCATCACCATCGCCGGCCACGACGGCGGCACCGGCGCGAGCCCCCTCACCTCCGTCAAGTACGCGGGCTCGCCCTGGGAGCTGGGGCTGACCGAGACGCACCAGACGCTGCGCGCCAACGACCTGCGCGGGCGCGTGCGCCTGCAGGCCGACGGCGGCCTCAAGACCGGCCTCGACGTGGTCAAGGCCGCCATC
>WGBS01000099.1 GCA_015494165.1 Gammaproteobacteria bacterium
ACCCAGAACAGCGCCACCACGAGGAAGCCGTCGCGCGGGCGCAGGTCCGCGCTCGCGCCCCGCACCGGCAGCCACAGCGTGACGCCCAGGGCCACGGTGAGCAGCGTCGCCTCGGCGAAGTGGACGGCCTCGCCGTCCGCCGTCGCGAGCGAGACGAGCATGGGCGCAAGGAGCGTCGCCCCGAACAGGAGCAGGAGCTGGCCGAGGAGCCGCTGGATGGCCGGGCGCGTCACGGCGCGCCAGTATACGCCCCAGAACGCGGTTCCCGGTGGCGCCCCTCGGGCTTCACGGGGATCGGCCCCGGAGACCGGATGGCTGCCGCAGGGGGCGGAACCCGGAAGGAAGGCGGAGGGGAAAAGCTGGAGCGGGCGACGAGACTCGAACTCGCGACCCCAACCTTGGCAAGGTTGTGCTCTACCAACTGAGCTACGCCCGCTCAGGTGCCAAGGCGCGCAATACATTAGGCCAAAGCGCCCGCGCCCGCAAGACGCCCCGGCCAGCGTGCCCGAGGAGCCCTGGGCGCGCCGCGGCGCCGGCCGGCGAGCCCGCCCGGCGGCCGGCCTGTCCGCGCCCGCCCGGAGCCGCGCTAGAATCCGGGCATGGCCTCGAGCGACACGCGCCAGCGCGCCGTCCGGCGCTACGATCCCAACGGCCACCTCCGCCACCTGGTCGCGGGGGCGGTCTCCGCTGGAGGCATTGCCCTAGCATCCAGCATACTCGCCATCCCAGGCCGTGACGCCGCCGCTATGGCGGCCACTGTCGCAGTGCTTCTTGGCATCGGGAAGGAGGCCTACGACGCCGTCACGGGCCGGGGACACCTGGACTGGCTCGACGCCGTGTTCACGGCCCTCGGCGGGGCGGTCGTGGCGGGGGCCGTCCTGGCGCTCGGCTAGGCTACCAGGCGCGCTGCCGCAACAACGCTGGTGGCGTGCGGCGGCGGGCCCCCTCTTTTTGGTCGGGGCCGAAGCCCCTCCCGGAATCCGGAAGTCTCTTTTCCGTCTCCTGCGACCCGCCTCCCGCACACACCGACAACCGGCATCCTGCCGCGACCGCCTGCGTGGGGGCCGCGCGTTGGAAGGGCGGAAGACGTGCAGCGGCACGGGGTGGAGGCCCTTGGCCGGCCTGCCGACCACCTGATCCGGCCCGCCTAATACTTTACATAATCCACATTATCCGCATTTCCTGTCAGGCAGCGAAATCCTCGTCCTTGACAGTCGAACAGAACTGTTCGACTCTGCTCCTGTGACGGGCGCCGAATTCATCAAGCTGGTCAGGAGGATCGGCCGGAAGCATGGCGTCGTCGTGCGCTTTGACGCCAGGCACGGAAAAGGAAGCCACGGTCGGCTCTACTATGGCGATCGCTTCACCACGCTGAAGGACCGCAAAAAGGAAATCGGTCCCGCCCTGCTACGGAAGATGCCACGCGACCTCGGAATCGAGGAGGAGCTGTAGGTTATGCGCTACGTCTATCCCGCGAACGTCGAGCGCGACGAAGGCGGCTTCTGGCTGGTGACCTTTCCGGACGTCCCTGAAGCCGGCACGGACGCCATCACCCGGGAGGAAGCCTTGCGCGAGGCACAGGACGCACTGATCGCGGCCCTGGGTGGCTATGTGGAACAGCGGCGCTCGATTCCCAGCCCCTCTCCCGTGCGCAAGGGCCAGGTCGCCGTCCCCCTGCCGGTGCTGGTCTCGGCCAAGCTCGCGCTGTACCAGGCCATGCGCGAGGCGGGACTCAGCAACGCCCGTCTGGCCAAGCGTCTGGGCGTGAGCGAGACCGTCGTGCGACGCATGCTCGATCTGGACCATCAGACCCGCATCGGCCACCTGGAACGGGCCCTCGCCGTGCTGGGCAAGCGCCTGGCAACCGAGGTCGTGGACGCAGCCTGACGGCTTGGAAAGGCCCGAAAAAGACTGGGATATCCTGAGAGGACATCCCAGCCTGAGAAGCTCCTTGAACAATCTATCGCACGCTATCGAAGACCCAAAACTTTCTGACCTCCTCTTTGACGCCTGCCGCCCCACGGCGGCCGCCTCCGTTCAACCACCTCTCTCTGTTCCTTGCGATCGGCCGAGCGAAACCGGCGTATCCGTGCTAGCGGCCCCCTTGGTGTGACGAGCGTCCGAACGCCGGTTTTCTGCGCTGTCTAAATTTGTGAGAGAGGCGGCCGCTAACGGGAACGGAGGCCCTCCGTCCCGGGGACGGCGGCCGCAAGGAGCGGGCCCATGCTCGCGAGGCTCAAGCGCCACGTCACCCGCAAGGTGACGGGCTGGCTCACCAGGGAAAGGGAGCGGCCCGCCCCGGGGGCCCCGCTGTACGACTTCGAGCGGCTCTGCTACGAGGTCCGGCCGGGCGACGTGATCCTGGTGGAGGGGCGCTCGCGGGTCAGCGAGGTCATCAAGCTCATCACCCAGTCCCCCTGGACGCACTCGGCGCTCTACGTCGGCCGGCTGTTCGACATCGCCGACCCGGAGGTGCGCGAGCGCGTGGCGGCCTTCTATCCGGGCGACCCGGCCGAGCCGCTGGTCATCGAGGCGCTCCTCGGCGAGGGCACCATCGTCAGCCCGCTCTCGCGCTACCGCGACGACCACCTGCGCATCTGCCGGCCGCGGGGGCTGGCGCCGGAGGACGCCCAGAAGGTGATCGCCTATGCCGCCGCGCGGCTGGGCACGGACTACGACGTGCGCCAGCTCCTCGATCTCGCGCGCTTCCTGTTCCCCTGGTCGCTGCTGCCGCGGCGCTGGCGCAGCTCGCTGTTCGAGCACAACGCCGGGGCGCCGACGCGCACGGTGTGCTCGTCCATGCTGGCCGAGGCATTCGCGAGCGTGGACTTCCCGATCCTGCCCTTCATCGAGCGGCTTCCGGACGGGCGCCTGCGCCTGTACCGGCGCAACAGCAAGCTGTTCACGCCGCGCGACTTCGACTACTCGCCCTACTTCGACATCGTGAAATATCCCTACCTGGGGCTGCACGAGGTGGGGCTCTACCGCCGGCTGCCCTGGGACGAGTCCGGCCGGATCTGCAACGAGAGCCCGGACGAGTGCCTGCCGCCGGCGCCGGAGCCGGAGGCCGAGCCGCCGCCCCCGCCGCCGCCGGGGCTCAAGTGGGGAGGGACGGCATGAGCGCCCTCCTCGACCGCCTCACCTTCCCGCTGCAGCGCGCGCTGGCGCGGGCGCTGCCGCCGCTGTCGGAGACCGAGCGCGAGGCGCTCGAGGCGGGGACGGTGTGGTGGGAGGGCGAGCTCATGACGGGCCGCCCGCGCTGGGAGCGGCTGCTCGCGCTCGCCGCGCCGCGCCTGCGCGAGGACGAGCGCGCCTTTCTCGAGGGCCCGGTCGAGCGCCTGTGCGCCATGCTCGACGACTGGGACATCCACCACCGCCGCCACGACCTGCCGCCGGAGGTGTGGGACTTCCTCAGGCGCGAGCGCTTCTTCGGCATGATCATCCCGCCCGAGCACGGGGGGCTGGGGTTCTCGGCGCTGGGGCACTCGGCGGTGGTGGCGAAGGTCGCGAGCCGCAGCGTCGCCGCGGCGGTGACGGTGATGGTGCCCAACTCGCTCGGGCCGGCGAAGCTGCTGCTCCACTACGGCACACCGGCGCAGCGCGAGCGCTACCTGCCGCGGCTCGCGCGCGGCGAGGAGATCCCCTGCTTCGCGCTGACCTCGCCCGTGGCGGGCTCGGACGCGGCGGCGATGACCGACCGCGGGGTGGTCTGCCGCGGGCGCTGGCAGGGCGAGGAGGTGCTGGGCATCCGCCTGAGCTGGTCGAAGCGCTACATCACGCTGGCGCCGGTGGCGACGCTCATCGGCCTCGCCTTCCGCCTCCACGATCCGGAAGGCCTGCTCGGCGGCGAGGCGCCCGACGGGGCCATCACGCTCGCGCTGGTGCCGGCCGATGCGCCGGGCGTGCGCATCGGCCGCCGCCACCTGCCGCTGGGGCTGGCCTTCATGAACGGCCCCATCCAGGGCGAGGACGTCTTCGTGCCGCTCGATGCGGTGATCGGCGGGCGCGCCGGGATCGGCCGCGGCTGGCGCATGCTGATGGAGTGCCTGGCGGAGGGGCGCGGGATCTCGCTGCCGGCGCTGTCGGTGGCGGCCGCGGAGCTCGCCTGCCGCGAGGTCGGGGCCTACGCGCGGGTGCGCCGCCAGTTCGGGGCGCCGCTCGCGCGCTTCGAGGGCGTGCAGGAGGCGCTCGGGCGCATGGCGGGGCGCACCTACTGGATGGACGCCGCGCGCCGCTTCCTCACCGCGGGGCTGGAGGCGGGCGAGCGCCCTGCGGTCGCCTCGGCCATCCTCAAGTGTCACCTCACGGAGGCCATGCGGCGCGTGGTCGCCGATGCCATGGACGTGCGCGGGGGCAGCGCCATCTGCCTCGGGCCGCGCAACCGGCTCGGGCTCGTGTGGCAGGCGGTGCCCGTCGGCATCACGGTCGAGGGCGCCAACATCCTCACGCGGAGCATGATCGTCTTCGGCCAGGGGGCGGTGCGCTGCCACCCCTGGCTGCTGCCGCTGATCCGCACCGCGCAGGCGCAGGACGCCGAGGGGGCGCGGCGCTTCCGGCGCGCGCTGGCGGGCTTCGCGGGGCACCTAGCGGGCGCGCTCGCGCGCGCGCTCTGGTACGGGCTCGGCGGCGCCGCGGCAGGGCACGCGCACGAGGCGCCGC
>WGBS01000100.1 GCA_015494165.1 Gammaproteobacteria bacterium
GACGACCGCCACCTGCGGCAGGGCAAGCACCTCGGGATCGCCGGCGACGTGGAGCACGAGCGGCGGGTCCGCGAGGTCGCGCAGCCGCTCGGGATAGCGCGGATCGTCGAAGGCGAGAAGGTGGCGGCCCGGCCGCGCCGCGGCCCAGGCGAGGGCGCGCCCCACGGCTTCCGGCTCGCTGGCGGCGAGCGCGGCGGCCGCCGCCGCGGGCACGCCCGCACGCCGCAGCGCCGCCTCGCCAGCGGCCACCGCGGCCTCGGGGTCGCCGCCGAGGCGCCCGACCAGCTCGAGCGCCGTGCGCGGCCCGAGCCCGGGCGCACAGGCGAGCCGCAGCCACGCCCGCAGCCGTGCCGGCGCAGCGCCGGCGCCCGTGGTCATGGCCTCAGGGGTTGCGCACCCGGTCGAGGACGCGGATGGCACGCGTGGCGCTCATGACGAGCGCGTAGCTCACGCGGTCGAAGGTGCGGAAGACCATGACGATGCCCGCGCGCTCGTCCGGGAGCGTGACCTTCTCCTTGCGCACCGGATCGCGGATGGTCTCGCCGGCCCGGTAGACGGCGAGCACGTGGCCGGGCTCCATGCCGTCGCGCGCGCCGCGGTTGAGCACCACCACCTGGTACTGGCCGATGCGCGAGACACCGTCGAAGACGGCGATGATGCGTCCCTCCACCCGCTGCCCCGGCGCGCGCGGCAGGAAGTTGTCGGTGTAGCGGTCCTCGCCCACGGGGAAGAGGCGGTCGCCGGGCAGCGTCTCGCGGCTGCTGCGCCGCAGCACGAGCACGGCCGGGTCGCCCGCGCGCTGCACCTCGGCGTCGGCGACGTGGATGGCCTCCAGCCCCAGCACCTCGCCGGTGTCGGGGTCGCGGTAGACCTCGCCGCGGCGCAGCACGGCGTAGCGCGCGCCCCGGCCCTGGTCCACGCCGCGCGCGTAGACGCGCATGCCGCTCGCGGCGATGAGGTGCTCGTCGGCGCTCGCGACCACGTAGGGCGCGGCCTCGAACTCGGCCTCGCCCAGCACCCGGGGCCGGCTGAGGAAGGGACGGATGGCGTCCAGCGGGATGGTGGGGATGGCCTCGTCAAGCGGGAGCTCGCGCACCCTGGGCGAGAGCTTCACCGTGCGGCGGCCGCGCTCGAGCACCAGGCGCGGCTTGCCGTCGACGTAGGCGAGGCTGATGACGTCGCCCGGATAGATGAGGTGCGGGTTCTCGATCTGCGGGTTGACGTACCAGATCTCGGGCCACAGCCACGGGTCGCGCAGGAAGCGCGCGGCGATGTCCCACAGGGTGTCGCCGCGCTTGACCACGTAGCGGTCCGGATGCTCAGGGTTGAGCGCCACCTCCTGCGCGGCGTGCGCGGCGAGGGCGACGAGGGCGGCGGCGAGGACGGCGGCGAGCGTGTTCTTCTTCAGCATCGTCTTCCCTTCTCCGGTGGCGGGGCGGCGACCCGTCGGGCGCGCCTCCGGCACCGCCCGTGGGCGCCGGAAGCGAAATCCTGTATCATCATTACCTTAGCAGCATAGGCCCGGCTTTGCACCGGGTTTGGTGACGGATTTCACATGGCGAAGCTCCAGATCCTGCACTACCCGGACCCGCGCCTGCGCGAGCGCGCGCGCCCGGTCGAGCGCGTCGACGACGAGATCCGGCGCCTGGCCGACGACATGCTGGAGACCATGTACGAGGCGCCGGGCATCGGGCTCGCCGCGACGCAGGTCGGCGTGCCGAAGCGCGTGATCGTCATCGACATCAGCGAGGACAAGTCCTCGCCGCTGGTCCTGGTCAACCCCGAGATCCTCTCCCGCGAGGGCGTCGAGGAGATGGAGGAGGGCTGCCTGTCGGTGCCCGGCGTCTACGAGCGCGTGCGCCGCGCCGAGCGGGTGCGCGTGCGCGCGCTTGACCGCGAGGGCAAGGCCGTCGAATTCGACGCCGACGGGCTGCTGGCCGTGTGCATCCAGCACGAGGTGGACCACCTCGACGGCAAGCTCTTCGTCGACTACCTCTCGGAGCTCAAGCGCAGCCGCATCCGCAAGCGGCTCGAGAAGCAGCGGCGCCTCGGCATCGAGGTGCCGAAGGCGCGCCACGCCGTCATCTGAGGCGCGGGCCCGCGCGTCCGTGGCCGTCCCCGGCGAAAGCCCCACCCGGCATCCGCCGCTGCGCGTGGTCTTCGCCGGGACCCCGCCCTTCGCCGTGCCCTCGCTGCGCGCGCTGGCCGCCGCGCCGGACGTGGAGCTCGTCGCCGTCTACACCCAGCCCGACCGCCCCGCCGGCCGCGGCCGCCGGCCGCGGCCGAGCGCCGTCAAGGAGGCGGCGGCGGAGCTCGGCCTGCCCGTCCACCAGCCCCCAAGCCTGCGCGCGCCGGAGGCGGTCGAGACGCTCGCGGCGCTCGCGCCCGACCTTATCGTCGTCGTCGCCTACGGCCTCATCCTGCCGCCGGCGGTGCTGGCGCTGCCGCGGCTCGGCTGCGTCAACGTGCACGCCTCGCTCCTGCCGCGCTGGCGCGGCGCGGCCCCCGTGCAGTGGGCCATCCTCGCCGGCGACCGCGAGACCGGCGTCTGCCTGATGCGCATGGACGAGGGGCTCGACACCGGCCCCGTGCTCGCCTGCGAGCGCACCCCCATCGGCCCGCGCGAGCGCGCGGGCGAGCTCGA
>WGBS01000101.1 GCA_015494165.1 Gammaproteobacteria bacterium
GAGGGGGAGCGCCCTTCGGGCGCAGCCTTTAGATCTTCCCCGTTTCCCGTAACCCGTCTCCCGTGCACCACATACGCGCCTTCCGGGCGCGGCTCCTCGGCCACCCTCCGGGACCGGCCGGGCACCCCGGGGCCGGGCGCGGCGCCGCCCCTGTCCCCTCTCGAATCCCGATGTCGCCGCCGTCGCGCCGCTCCTCGCCCCCGCCCTGCCGTCCGTCGGGGCGGGGCGCGGGCGAAGGGAGGGTGCGGGGCGTCGTGCCTCCTATAATGTGACGTTGGATACACACGAACACGAGGGCGGCGCCGGGGGTCCGGCCCGGCAGCGGCCCCGTCGCGCCTCGGGCGCGGGGAGGAAGGAGGAGACCATGGATCTGCGCACCATCGCCTGCGCCGCGGCAGGCCTGCTGCTCGCGGCGGGCACCGCCGGCGCCGCGCCGGCCGCTCCCAAGGGCGAGGCCCCGGCCGGCGGGGCACCGAAGACCTTCCGCTGGGTCGGCTGCGGCATCACGAAGAAGGCCTTCATGAAGGAGCTCGCCGCCGCCTACGAGCGCAAGACCGGCATCCACATCGAGATCGAGGGCGGCGGCGCGACGCGCGGCATCCGCGAGGTGGTCGCGGGCAAGGCCGACATCGGCGGCTCCTGCCGCGGCCTCATCACGGGCAACCCGAAGGAGATGGGGGCGGACCTGCGCCCGGTGGCGTGGGACGCGCTCGTGGTGATCGTCCACCCGGACAACCCGGTCGAGAACATCACCCTGGACCAGATCCGCGGCCTCTACCTGGGCAAGATCCGCAACTGGAAGGAGCTCGGGGGCAACGACGCGCCCATCCGCCTCTACGTCCGGCGGGGCAAGATCTCCGGCGTGGGGCGCGCCATCCGCAAGCTGGTCTTCGCGGACTACGACGTCGACTTCAAGGCCTACAAGGTGGTCAAGTCCTCGGGGCCGCTGGAGAAGGCCGTGGAGAAGGACGTCAACGCCGTCGGCATCACGGGCATCTCGAGCGCGCGCAAGCGCAAGGTCAAGATCCTCAAGCTCGAGGGCAAGGAGCCGAGCTTCGACAACATCCGCAAGGGCGAATATCTGCTGTATCGGCCGCTCTATCTGGTGCTCAACCCGTCCCACCCGCAGTACGCGGAGCTCGAGAAGTTCGTCAAGTTCGCGCACAGCTCCGAGGGCCGGCGCGTGATCCGGGCGAACAAGACCGTGCCCTACCTCGAGGCCCTCAAGCTGGTGATGAAGGAGGTGGAGCAGGAGAAGCGTGCGCGCGAGCGGGGCCTGTATCGCAGATAGCGTGCGGCTGACGGTTGGCAGTTCACGGTTCGCGGCAATCCGTCCACCGCAAACCGGTCGCTCTACGCTCGATCCCAGGGTGCCCGGAGGACCCGGCGCCCTGTATTTCTAGCCGCTCTTCCCCTTGCCCTCGTCCTCGTCGGGTTCGTCATACCTGGGGTCGTGGGCCTGGCGGCGCTCGGCCTCGGCCTTGAGGCGGGCCTCGATCTGGGCCTTGCGCTGCGCCAGGCGCCGCTCGCGCGCGCCCGGCCGCAGCGGGATGGTCCGCTCGCCGAAAAGCACCTGCTTGAGGAAGCGCATGGCGAAGGCGAGCAGCGCCTCGTCGTCCTCCTCCAGCCGCTTCAGCTCGGCCTCCGGCAGGTCGAACATCTCGCGGAAGCCCTCGCTCTGGGTGAAGAGGCGGAAGCTGTCGAGGTCGTAGCTCGCCATGAAGAACAGGTCGAAGCTGCGCTCGGAGGGGGCACCGATGGTGGGGCCGGAGGAGCGCTTCTTGAGGACGATGTCGAGCCACTCGCGGTTCATCTCGTCGTACTTCTCCACGCCCTGCTCGCGGCGGTAGTCGCGGATGGTGATGCGCCGGGGCTCCTTGTGCCCGAGGCAGTGCGGCTCGCGCACGAGGAAGTACATGTCCTCGACCTCGCTGGTGCCCATCTTGCGCAGCCCCATGGCGCCGAGGGCGTAGTAGCGGCAGGCGGCCGGACGGTCCTCGTAGACGCCGCATCCCTCCTCGCGCAGGAAGCGGCAGGCGGTGTCGCCCTCGACCGGCTTGAGCTTGATGCCGGGCGTGCCGTGGGGGTCCATGTCGAACTGGTAGGTGTACTCGGCGAGGAACTGCCACGTGGGCACGCCGAGCCTTCGCGCCAGCCGCAGCACGTCGTAGGGCGTGAGCTGGATGTCGATGCTGCGGCAGCACTCGTTCCAGCAGGCGATGCCGGGGCGGCACTGGAACTGGATCTCGTCGTCGAGCCCCAGGCGCACGGGCTCGATGGGCCCGCGCGGCGGATTCTGCACAAGCTTGGTGGGGTCGCTCATGGCGATCTCCTCGGCTCAAGACGGCGGGAGCGGGCGCCACCCGAAAGGAAAAGGGGCCGGGCACCAGCGGTGCCCGGCCCCAAGCCGGTCACGGATCAGGCGGCGCTCAGGCCACCTTGGCGCCCGGGTGCTTGATGCCCTCCGGCTCGTCGTCGGCCGGCTTGATGAGCTGCACATAGGGCACCTTGCGGAAGGTCCACTCGCCGGTCTCCGCATCGTACTTCGAGTTGACGAAGCACTTCCAGTTGTCGTCGTCGATGTCCATGAAGTCCGTGCGGTAGTAGTAGCCCGGGTAGCGGCTCTCCTCGCGGAACTTGATGTGCTTGAGGTGGGCCTCCGCCGCGATGATGCGGTGGTAGTTCTCCCAGGCGCGCAGCAGCTCGTGGAGGTCCTTCGCCCGCATCTTGAGCGAGTCCTCCTTGAGCATCTGCAGCTTCTGCTCGGCGATCTCCATCATCTTGGCGTTGGTCTGGTACCAGGTCGCCACCCCGCCCACGTACTCGTCCATGATCTTCTGCAGCCGGAACTGCAGCATCTTGGGCGTGATGTAGTGGGGGTTGACGTCGATCGCCGTGGTGTAGTCCTTGTGCTCGAGGAAGGTCATCACGGGCTGGTAGATCTCCTTCACCAGCTCGTCGACCGACTTCGCCAGCTCGGGCTTCCAGTCCTTGTTGTCGAGGGCGAACTTGACCATCGCCTTGGCGGCGATGCGGCCCTCGGTGAAGGCGCCCGAGGAGAACTTGTGGCCCGAGGCGCCGACGCCGTCACCGGCCGTGAAGAGGCCCTTGACGGTGGTCATGGCGCGGTAGCCCCAGTGGTAGTGGTCGGGCACGCCCGGCAGGTCCTCGGGGCCAGAGACCCACAGCCCGGCGCAGCCGGCGTGCGAGCCGAGCAGGTAGGGCTCGGTCGGCATCAGCTCCGACATCTCCTTGTCGGGCTCGATGTTCTCGCCCGCCCAGATGCCGCACTGGGCGATGGTCATGTCGAGGAAGTCCTCCCACGCCTCGGCCTCGAGATGCTTGATCTCCTTGGGCGTCATGGTCTCGGCCAGCTTGGCCATGGCCGTCGGCGTGTCCATGAAGATGGGACCGCGGCCCTCGCGCATCTCCTTCATCATGAGGTGGTTGCGCAGGCAGGTGCCCATCTTCGGGCCGTTGGCGTAGCGCCCGTAGCCGTGCTCCTCGAGGGTGTGGGCGTTCTTGGTCTGGTAGTCCTCCCCGTAGGCGTTCATGGCCTTGGCCTTGAAGAGGAGGAACCAGGCGCCCACCGGGCCGTAGCCGTCCTTGAAGCGGGCCGGCACGAAGCGGTTCTCCATCATGGTGGCCTCGGCGCCCACCTCCAGCGCCATGGCGTAGGTGGAGCCCGCATTCCACACCGGGTACCAGGCGCGGCCCGTGCCCTCGCCCACCGAGCGGGGACGGAAGACGTTCACCGCACCGCCGCAGGCGAGCAGGCAGCACTTGAACTTGTAGACGTAGACCTTGTGCTCGCGCACAGAGAAGCCGACGGCGCCCGCCACGCGCTCGGGGTCGTTCTTGTCCTTGACGAGCTTGACGATGAAGACGCGCTCCTGGATGTTCTCCATGCCGAGCGCCTTCTTCGCCGCCTCGGCGACGATCCACTTGTAGGACTCGCCGTTGATCATGATCTGCCAGCGGCCGGAGCGCACGGGCTTGCCGCCCTCGACGAGCTTCTTGCCCTCGTCACCCGGCTGCTTCCAGATCGGCAGGCCCCACTCCTCGAACAGGTGCACCGAGGAGTCGACGTGGCGGCCGACGTCGTAGACGAGGTCCTCGCGGACGATGCCCATGAGGTCGCCGCGCACGTAGCGCACGTAGTCGGCGGGGTCGTTCTCGCCCATGTAGGTGTTGATCGCCGACAGGCCCTGGGCAACCGCGCCCGAGCGCGACAGCGCCGCCTTGTCGACCAGCTTGATCTTGAGGTCCGTGCCGTCGGCCCACTGCACGATCTCGACGGCACAGCCGCACGCCGCCATCCCGCCGCCGATGATGAGGATGTCGACCTCCTCCTCGACGATCTCGGGATTTCCGAACTCGTATTCAGCCATCTCTAGCTACCCTCTCGCTGTGGTGTTGCGTGATCCTCGCGCGCGGCCGGCCGCAGCCGGCCGCCTCCCCCCGCGCCGCCTCAGCTGGCGACGAACTGGCTCATGTCGCCCGGATGGGTGTCCTTGGTGAACAGCACCGCCGGGTTGGTGAGGTCGGCCTTGTCGGGCTTGGGCTTGCCCGCCGTCGGGTCGGCCGAGCCCTCGGGCGTCGTGCGGATGGGGAACTTGAAGCGCTTGATCGTGCCGTTGCGGAAGCGGATCGTCCACATGATGGAGTCGGTCCCGCGCAGCGGCTGCACCTGGGCGCCAAGCGGCACGATGTCGGCGTAGTGCCGGACCTCGATGGCCTGCTGGGGGCAGATCTTGACGCAGCTGTAGCACTCCCAGCACTGCTCCGGCTCCTGGTTGAAGGCCTTCATCGCCCAGCCGGTCTCGGAGCCGTCCTTGTCGAGCTTCATGAGGTCGTGGGGGCAGATGTACATGCAAGCGGTCTTGTCCTGACCCTTGCAGCCATCGCACTTGTCGGTACGCACGTACGTAGGCATGGCGGTTCTCCGTTTGTGTCGCGTGTTTCCGGTTGTACAACCCGCCGCCGACCGCCGCCGGCGGCCTCCCAGGAGACGTCAGCGGGCCGAGTGGCCCTTGAGCTCCACCTTGACCTTCTGGTCCTCGCTCAGGCTCTCGTAGTACTCGCGCAGGATGGCCAGCACCTCGGGGCGGCTGAAGTGAGGGGGCACCTCCTCGCCCTCGGAGAGCATCTTGCGCAGCTTGGTGCCCGAGAGCAGCAGCCGGTACTGGGCGTCGTGCGGGCAGGTCTTCATGGAGGCCATGCCCTCGCACTTGTCGCACCAGAAGGTCCAGTCGATCTTGAGCGGCTTGGTCTCGAGCGCGTCGGCCGGGATCTCGTCGAAGATCTTGTGGGCGTCGAAGGGCCCGTAATAGTCGCCGACGCCGGCGTGGTCACGCCCCACGATGAGGTGCGAGCAGCCGTAGTTCTGGCGGAAGAGGGCGTGCAGCAGCGCCTCGCGCGGGCCGGCGTAGCGCATGTCGAGCGGATAGCCCGCGTGCACGCAGGTGTCCTTCACGAAGTAGTGCTCGATGAGCGTGTTGATGGCGCGCGCACGCACCTCGGCCGGGATGTCGCCCGGCTTCAGCTTGCCGAGCAGGGAGTGGATCAGCACGCCGTCGCAGATCTCGATGGCGATCTTCGCCAGGTACTCGTGCGAGCGATGCATGGGGTTGCGGGTCTGGAAGGCCGCGACGGTGCTCCAGCCCTTGGACTCGAACAGCGCCCGCGTCTGCGCCGGCGTGAGGAACAGGTCCGGGTACTTCTCGGGAAAGCCGCCGGTGGAGAGCACCTTCACGGGGCCGGCGAGGTTCACCTCGCCCTGCTCCATGAGCATCTTGACACCGGGGTGCTCGAGGTCGGTGGTCTTGTACACCATCATGGCCTCGTGGGCCTTGTCGATGGTGTACTTCTCCGTCACCTTCATGGTGGCCAGGATCTCGTCGCGCTCGGGGTCGTAGAGGGCGACGTCCTGGCCCTCCTTGATGGAGGAGGCGGTGTCGGAGTCGGTCGAGAGCGTGATCGGGATGGGCCAGAAGAGGCCGTTGGCCATCTTCATGCCGTCGCACACGCCCTCCCAGTCGGCGCGCGTCATGAAGCCCTCGAGCGGCGTGAAGCCGCCGATGCCCATCATGATGACGTCGCCCGCCTCGCGCGAGCTGAGCGTCACGCGCGGCAGGGTCTCGGCGCGCTTGCGCTCCTCGGCGAGCGCCTCGCCCTCGAGGAGCAGGGGCTTGAGCTCGCCGCCGCCGTGGGGTCGAACCAGTCTCGACATCGTGCCTCCCCCGAGTGTGGTGCAGCCGGATCGCCTATCCCATTGAGCCGCGGGCACCCGCCGGGGCGGCGGGGCCCAGCTTCGCCGCGCCGGCCGGGGCGCGCGGGGCGTATAACGATAGTCGTTTCCCCCGCCCTGTCCAACCAGTTTTCTCTTGCCGCGCCATAAGCGCACCTTATCTCCCTACCGGCACACTAAGGCATTGATATGCAAATCGTTCTCATCCGGACCGCAAGCGTTCGCGAATGCTCGAATATTAGTGTTTCAGAATATTTTATGAGTGCCTCAAAAAAGACGATTGGCCTCAATTTCGGGCGGCGGCTATGTTGGCCCCTCCCGAGACGACGACCGAGGCACCTGCGAGCATGAGCGAGCCCCTGACCGAGTCCGAGCTGCGCCGCCGGCGTGGCGAGCGCGTCGAGCAGCGCAACACCACCTGCTACATGTGCGCCTGCCGCTGCGGCATCCGCGTCACCGTCGTCGACGGCAAGGTGCGCTACATCCAGGGCAACCCGGACCACCCCCTGAACAAGGGCGTGATCTGCGCGAAGGGCGCCTCCGGCATCATGAAGCAGTACTCGCCGGCGCGCCTGACGCAGCCGCTGCTGCGCAAGCCCGGCGCCGAGCGCGGGGCGGGCGAGTTCGAGCCCATCTCCTGGGACGAGGCCTTCCGCATCCTCGAAGAGCGCCTCGCCCGCATCCGCGAGACCGATCCCAAGAAGTTCGCCCTCTTCACGGGCCGCGACCAGATGCAGGCCCTGACGGGGCTCTTCGCCAAGCAGTTCGGCACGCCCAACTACGCCGCCCATGGCGGCGTCTGCTCGGTGAACATGGCCGCCGGCATGATCTACACCATCGGCGGCTCCTTCTGGGAGTTCGGCGGCCCGGACCTCGACCGCGCCAAGCTCTTCGTCATGATCGGCACGGCCGAGGACCACCACTCCAACCCGCTCAAGATCGCGATCTCGAAGTTCAAGCGCCGGGGCGGGCGCTTCGTCTCCATCAACCCGGTGCGCACCGGCTACTCGGCCATCGCCGACGAGTGGGTGCCCATCCGGCCCGGCACGGACGGGGCGCTGCTGCTCGCCATCACGCACGAGATCATCCGCCGCGGGCTCTACGACCGCGACTTCCTGGTGCGCTACACCAACGCGCCGCAGCTCGTGAACGTCGACCCCGAAAGCCCGGAATACGGGCTGCTGGTGCGCACGCGCGACCCCGTGCCCGAGGGCTGCTTCGACCCCCAGAACCAGCTCTGGTGGGACCGCCACACCGACCGCCCGGTGCGCACCCACACCGAGGGCGCCGACCCCTATCTGCTCGGCAGCTT
Organism: Gammaproteobacteria bacterium; assembly: GCA_015494165.1. GTDB lineage: Bacteria > Pseudomonadota > Gammaproteobacteria > S144-34 > S144-34 > S144-34. Next base: position 7,563 of record WGBS01000101.1, read on the forward strand.
CACGCTGGAGGACGGCACCCCCGTCAAGCCGGCCTTCCAGCTCCTGGTCGACCGCCTCAAGGACTACACGCCGGAGTGGGCCTCGCGCATCACGGGCATCCCAGCGGAGACCATCCGCCGCCTCGCCCACGAGATGGGCGTGACCGCGCGCGACCACCGCATCGAGCTCCCCATCCCCTGGACCGACGCCTGGGGCAGGGAGCACGAGTCGGTGACGGGCAACCCCGTGGCCTTCCACGCCATGCGCGGCCTCGCCGCCCACTCCAACGGCTTCCACACCATCCGCGCGCTCTCCATCCTGATGACGGTTCTCGGCACCATCGACCGCCCCGGCGGCTTCCGCCACAAGGCGCCCTTCCCGCGCCCCATCCCGCCGTGCGCCAAGCCGCCCAAGGGCCCCGAGGACGTGCGCCCGGGGCAGCCGCTCAACGGCATGCCGCTCGGCTGGCCCGCGGGGCCCGACGACCTCTTCGTCGACGAGCGCGGCGAGCCGGTGCGCATCGACAAGGGCTTCTCCTGGGAGTACCCGCTGTCGGTGCACGGGCTGATGCACAACGTCATCACCAACGCCTGGCGCGGCGACCCCTACCGCATCGACACGCTGATGATCTTCATGGCCAACATGGCCTGGAACTCCACCATGAACACGGTGGAGATCCGCAGGATGCTCAACGACAAGGACGAGAACGGCGAGTACAAGATCCCCTTCCTGGTGGTGTGCGACGCCTTCCAGTCGGAGATGGTCGCCTTCGCCGACCTGGTGCTGCCCGACACCACCTACCTCGAGCGCCACGACGTCATGAGCCTCCTCGACCGGCCCATCTCGGAGTTCGACGGGCCGGTGGACTCGGTGCGCGTCCCGGTGGTGCCGCCGCTCGGCGAGTGCAAGCCCTTCCAGGAGGTGCTGATCGAGCTCGGCTCGCGCCTGAAGCTTCCGGCCTTCGTCAACCCCGACGGCTCGCGCAAGTACCGCGACTACCCGGACTTCATCGTCAACTACGAGACCGAGCCCGGCTCCGGCATCGGGTTCCTGGCCGGCTGGCGCGGCAAGGGCGGCGAGAAGCACCTGCGCGGCGAGCCCAACCCGCGCCAGTGGGAGATGTACGAGAAGAACGGCTGCGTCTTCCACTACGAGCTGCCGCGCAGCTACCAGTACTTCCGCAACTGGAACCAGGGCTATCTCGAGTGGGCGCAGCGCCACCGCCTCACGCGCTACGCCGAGCCCATCATGATCCAGATCTACTCGGAGGTGCTGCAGAAGTTCCGCCTCGCCGCCGAGGGGAAGTGGCCGGGCCGGCAGCCGCCGCAGCGCCTGCGCGAGCGCATCCGCACCTACTTCGACCCGCTGCCCTTCTATCACGAGCCGCTCGAGGCGCAGGTGACGGACACGCAGCGCTACCCGCTCAACGCCGTCACCCAGCGCCCCATGGCCATGTACCACTCCTGGGACTCGCAGAATGCCTGGCTGCGCCAGATCCACACCTACAACTACCTCTACATGAGCCCGCAGCTCGGCGAGCGCCTGGGCGTGGAGGACGGCGGCTGGGTGTGGGTGGAGTCCCCGTGGGGCAAGGTGCGCTGCCGCTGCCGCTTCTCCGAGGCCGTGGAGCCCAACACGGTCTGGACCTGGAACGCCATCGGCAAGCAGCCCGGGGCCTGGAACCTCGCCCCGGACGCCAACGAGGGCCGCGACGGCTTCCTCCTCAACCACCTCATCAGCGAGGAGCTGCCGGGCGGCGCCGCGGGGGCGCGCGTCTCCAACTCCGACCCCATCACCGGCCAGGCGGGCTGGTACGACGTGCGCGTGCGCATCTATCCGGCGCGCGCCGACGAGCCGGGCCGCACCTGGCCCGAGTTCGAGCCCGCGCGGCCGGTGCCCGGCGAGCCCGAGCGCCCGCGGCGCTGGCTGGTGTTCTCGGCGCGCGGCAAGGCCCGCGCCTGAAGCGACCGGAGCGAACCATGACCCAGCTCGCCCTCGTCATCGACCTCAATGTCTGCGTCGGATGCCACGCCTGCGTCACGAGCTGCAAGGAGTGGAACACCTCCGGCTGGGCCGGGCCCATGGCCGACGAGAACCCCTACGAGCGCGATCCCACCGGCACCTTCTTCAACCGCGTGCAGACCTTCGAGGTGGGCGCCTTCCCCTTCACCGAGACGGTGCACTTCCCCAAGAGCTGCCTGCACTGCGAGGAGCCGCCCTGCGTGCCGGTCTGCCCCACGGGCGCGAGCTACAAGCGCGCCGAGGACGGCATCGTGCTGGTCGACTACGACAAGTGCATCGGCTGCAAGTACTGCTCCTGGGCCTGCCCCTACGGCGTGCGCGAGCTCGACGAGCACCAGAAGGTGATGAAGAAGTGCACGCTGTGCGTGGACCGCATCTACGACGAGAGCCTGCCGGAGGCCGAGCGCAAGCCCGCCTGCGTGCTCGCCTGTCCCACCAACGCGCGCCTGTTCGGCGACGTGCACGACCCCGAGTCCGAGGTCTCGGTCGCGATCCGCGAGCGCGGCGGCTACGCGCTCATGCCCGAGTGGGGCACCAAGCCCGCCAACCACTACCTGCCGCGGCGCAAGACGCGCATCGAGGTCACGGAGGAGGAGCTGGTGCGGGCGGACAACCCGCTCAAGAAGGAGCGCAAGCTCCCCAAGCCCGCCTTCGACGAGCCCTCGCTTGACGACGTCACGAGCTGGTGAGCGAAGTGCACGGTGGACGGTTCACGGTGGACGGTGGTCGCCGGCTCCGCGGCGGCAGGGGCGCGCCTGCGCCCCGAGCCGGCTCGGCCTCGGCCGCGCACCGCGTGGGCGGAGCGGCGTCCGCGCGCGCAAGCCATCCTGCCTGGAGCTAGAGCGTCATGCATCCTGCATTCTCGGTGATTTTCCTGACGACCCTGATCGGCGCGGGCCAGGGCCTGTTCCTGGCCCTCTACACGGTGGAGCTCTACGCGGCGCTGGAGCTGCTGCCGGCACCGCCGGCGGCCTTCTACACCTGGGGAAGCCTCGCGGCGCTGGCGCTGCTCGGCCTCGGGCTCTTCGCCTCCTTCTTCCACCTGGGGCACCCGGAGCGGGCCTGGCGCGCGGCGGCGCGCTGGCGCACCTCGTGGCTCTCGCGCGAGGTGATCGTGCTGCCGGCGCTGATGGCCGCGGTGGCCGCCTATGGCCTCGCCCACCTACTCGGCCTGGACTGGCGCATCTTCGGGGACGCGCTGCCGCTTCCGGGCCACGTCACCCTGCTCCTCGGCGGCATCGGGACTGTGCTCGCCTTCGCGCTCTACCTGTGCACGGGCATGATCTACGCCTGCATCCGCTTCCTGCAGGAGTGGCACACGCCGCTCACCGTGATCAACTACACCCTGCTCGGCGGCGCCTCCGGCTTCACGGCGGCCACCGCGCTCGCCGCCGTGCTCTCGCCCGCGCACACCGCCTTCCTCGGCCGCTGGGCCATCGTCATCACCCTGCTCGGCATGGCCACGCGCGTGGCGAGCCTGGTGCGCAACGCGCGCCTCAAGCCCAAGTCCACCCTCGAGAGCGCCATCGGCGTGCGCCACACCCGCATCGTGCAGCGCTCCATGGGCTTCATGGGCGGGAGCTTCAACACGCGCGAGTTCTTCCACGGCGCGCCGCCCGTGGTGTATGAAGCCGTGCGCTGGGCCTTCCTCGTGCTCGCCTTCCCGCTGCCGGCGCTGCTGCTCGCCGTCGGGCTGGAGGGCGGCGGGACGCCCGCCTTCGCCGCGGCCTTCGCCGTGCAGTACCTGGGGCTCCTCGCCGAGCGCTGGTTCTTCTTCGCCCAGGCGAACCACCCGCAGAACCTGTACTACCAGACCGTGGGCTAGAGCCAGGCTACGGGTTGCGGCCTCTTACGAATGTGTGGGAGCGGCATCCTGCCGCGACCCCCTGAGAGAGCAGAGGCGAGAGACGGGTAGCGGGAGACGGGAAAGAGATCCCGATTGTGGGAGGGGCTTCCAGCCCCGACCGGGGGGCGGGAGGATCGAAAGGCCGCGCGCGGAGCGCGCAC